>DATNQI010000055.1 GCA_036704125.1 Pantanalinema sp.
AGACGCGGATCGCTTCAAGAGGGATTGTCGGGGCGGGATCCGCCGAGGCGGTAAACTCCTCGGCAAGCTTTCGTTAAGCTTGGGCGATCGCCACCGGTGTGCCTAACCGCGCCAGTGGATGTAGGTGGCCCACATGCCCCACAGGTTGACCAGCAGGCTCAGTGCGATCGCGAGGCGGGCTTCGAAACTGGGGCGATCGCCCATCCCGTGGACGGCCAGGAGGAAGAGGAACGGGTAGAAGTCCTGGGCATAGCGGTAGCCGAACTGGTCGCCGCCCGGATCGGCATGCAGGAGGATGGGGACCAGGGTGAGGAGGATGGCCGCCCAGGCGCCGAGGGTCGCCAGGTCTCTCTTGCGCGCCTTGATCGCCCAGAGGAAGGCCGGGGTGGTCAAGAAGAGGCTCAGCCCCCCCAGGACCGGCGGCTGCGCGTAGGGGAAGCGATCGACCAGGTTGGGGGCCTTCAAGAGCATGGCGTAGAGGTTGCGGCCGATGCTCTGGGCGCTGAAGAAGCCGTGGCGGTACTGGTGCTCGTCGAGCAGGCCGGGAATGAGCGAGTGGCCCGTCTGGAGAGGGGAGCCGAAGCGGACCTGGTTGTAGAGCAAGTAGGCACCCAGCGGCAGGAGGAGCCCCACGGCCAGGCTTCCGCCCGCCTCGAGCAGGCGCCGGAGGTCGAGGGGCCTCCAGGTGGGGGCGGCTCTCAGGGAGGCGAAGGGGGCGTCGCCCGGAAAACGGCGGGCGAGGTGGAGCAGGTAGGCGCCGAAGAAGGGAAAGGCCATGAGGGTCGGGAGGCGGGAGGTCGCCGCGCAGCCCAGCAGCAGGCCGATCCACCAGGGACGGTGGCCGAGCTGGGCGCTCCGGACGGCCAGAAGCAGGAAAAGGGTGGCGCAGACGTGCGCGAAGTGCCAAGAGGAGCCGACCTGGGCGGAAAACCACTGGATGGTGCCGAAGCCGAACAGCAGGGCGTAGGTGAGCCAGGTCTTGCGGGGCAACCCCATGCGAATGAGGATGCCCGAGATCAGGTAGACGTTGGCTGCGCCGAGCAGGATCGAGAGGCGGGCCTGGTCCAGCCCGGGGCCGAGGAGCCAGACGAAGGGCAGAAGGAGGACGGCCGGCATGGGGGGGTAGACGACGTAGTACCTGCCGTTCCAGGGGACGAGCTCGTTCAGCCAGGGCGGGTTGTCGAGCAGGTGGAGCCTGCCGTGCAGGAAGGCGTCGGCGAGCGGCACGAAGTAGGCGAGGTGAGTGGCCTGGCCCCGGTTGATCAGCGCATAGGTTGCAAGCGCCAGCAGGAAGAGCCCCAGGCGGGCCCAGGGAACCCGGGGCTGCTTCGCGGGGGCGGGGACGCTCGCGACGATCTGTTCCTGCTGCGTGCTCATGAACCCCTAGAAGTTGTTGCCGAAGGGGTTGGGGATGCCCGTCCCGCCCTCGTTCGGGTTGCGGTTGAAGGGGTTGGCGGGCCTGCCGTCGTTGGGGTCGCCGAAGGCCGGGGCGAGCGTGTCCACCGAGGCCTCGGGCTTCGGCGTGATGGCGGGCTTGGGGGCTCCCTCCTGGATGACGATGTCCACCCGCCGGTTCATGGCGCGGTGCTCGGGGGTGTCGTTGGGGAAGAGGGGCTTGAACTCGCCGTACGAGACGATCTCGAAGCGCTTGGCCGGGACCTTGCCCGCCTCCGAGAGGAACTGGGCGACGTTGGCCGCGCGGGTGGCGGCGATGACCCAGTTGGAGGTGGCCTTGCCGCCCGCGCCGCGGACGCTGTCGGTGTGCCCCTCGACGCTGATGGCGTTGGACTCGGTGGCGATCGCCCGGGCGATCGAGAGCAGCGCCGTCCGGCCCTCGGGCTTGATCTCGGTCGAGCCCAGGTCGAAGAAGGAGGTGTCGGCCAGGGAGATGACGATCCCCTTCGAGTTGAGGTCCACCTTGACCTGGCTCTTGCCCTCGAAGGGGGCGAGTGCCTTCTTGATGACCTTGCTCTCCTCGGCCAGCTCGGCCTCCTGCGCCACGTCGGGGGTGAAGGGGTCGACGGCCTTCTCCACCTTCTCCTTCTTGGTCAGCGAGGTGTTGAGGCTCTTGGCGAGGCGCTCGAAGTTCTTGGCCGAGATCTTGCTCGACAGGGAGTACATGACGATGAAGAAGATGAGCAGGACGGTCATCAGGTCGGCGTAGGTGACGAGCCAGCGCTCGTTATGCCGCTCCTCTTCGTCCCCGTCACGCTCGACGCGCCATTCGCGAGCCATCGTGCGCTACTCCTGCAGGCTGGCGGTTTCGAGGCGGCCGGTGCCGCCCTTCTTGCCGCCCCTGCCCTTGCTGTCCTGGATGAGCTTGCGCGTCTCGGGGGGCAGCGAGGCCTTGAGCCGCTCGCGGATGGTGCGGGGGCTCGCGCCGCCGTGCATGGCGAGGATGATCTCGATCATGATCCAGCGCAGGCGCAGCTCTTCCTCGCTGAGCTTCTTGAGCTTGGTGCCGATGGGAAGGAAGAGCAGGTTGGCGCTGGCGACGCCGTAGAGGGTGGCGACCATGGCGTTGGCGATCTCGGGGCCGAGGGCCTCGGGGTGGTCCAGGTTGCCCAGGATGGCGACCATCGACATGACCGTGCCCATGATGCCCAGGGTCGGCGCGAAGCCGCCCAGGGTCTCGAACACGTTGATGTTGTTGCGGTGCCGGCCCCGGATGCCGATCATCTCGGCCTCCAGGAGGTCGGTGATCTCCTTGGAGTCGAAGCCCTCGGCGATGTACTGGAGGCCGCGCTTGAGGAAGGGGTCCTTGACGTTCTTGAGCTCGGCGTGGAGAGCGTTGACGCCGCCGGCGCGCAGCCGGTCCGAGACGCGGATCAAGGTGGCGACGATGGAGGTCACCTCGAGCCTGGGGGCGCGGATCGCCTCAAGGATCAGCCGAGGGATCTTGAGGACCAGCTTGGTCGGGAACGAGAGGAGGGTCGCGGTGAAGGTGCCCCCGAGGACGACCACGGCGGCGTGGGGCGACAAGAGACCGCTGACGGAGGGCCCCTGCATCGCCAGCATGGCGAGCACGAACAGGGCCAGGACGACGACACCGAACGACACGTGAACCTCGCGATCGCCTTCGAAAGGCCCGCTCCAGGATTGGGGGGGCTTTCCTTCTTTTACCCGACGCTCTTGGCGACCAAACGGCGCCAAGCCCAGCCTAGGCCCGGCGAGAGGGCCGTCGCAAGGGCCTTTGTCACACCTCTTGCCCTCGCTCGCTCGGCCCCGCAAAATGAAGAGTCCTTGGGAGGGTTTCATGCGTCTGTTCATCTTCGCGCTCGTGGCGTGGTGCTTCTTCGTCCTGCCGTCGTGGGCGGCTGCCGGCCGCACGGCCCTGGTGGTGGTGCCCAACGAGGGGCTTTTCCCCCTGGGCGATCGCCGCCTGGCCGATGCGGTGCGCGGCGAGATCCGCTCGATTACCCGCTTTCGCCTGCTCGAGGCGCCGCAGGAGGCGCCCCGGGGCGAGATGCTCGGCACCGAGCGCCGGGCGCTTGCGATCGCGCGCGAGGTCGGGGCGAACACGGTGGTGCGCGTGGGTTTCCTGCGGGATCCCCAGGCGCGTTACCTTCGCTACACCGATCTCCAGGGCTACTACGCCGCCTCGAGCGAGGTGGAGCTCACCCTGCTCGATCTGCCCGAGGGGCGCCTGCGGCTTCGCAAGCTCTATCCCTTTTACGGCGAGAGCCCGAGCTCCCGGGAGGTCGCCGAGACCCTCGCCTACGAGCGCCTCGTGCGGGACCTCTCGGCGGATCTGCGCAAGGCCTTTCGCCTCAGCGCGACCATCACCCGTCGCGAGGGGCGCAGGGCGACCCTGGATGCCGGGGAGGACGCTGGGATCCAGGTTGGGATGTTCTTCGCGGGCCAGGACGGCGCGGGCAATCCCTTCGGCCGCCTGCGGATCTCGAAGGTGGCGAGCGATTCGGCCCAGGGCGATCTGCTGAGCGGCTACGAGGCCCTGGTGCCCGGGGTGCGCGTCCACGAGCAGGCCTATGCGAGCTTTCCCGCGGCGGCGGGGCTCTCGCACCACATGTTCTGGCAGGGGAGCTTCACGGGGGTGACGCTCGAGTACAACCGCTCGGACTTCGGCTCGGGGGCGGGGCTCGAGGTCGGCACCCTCTCCCAGGACGGGGTGAACGGCTTCGTGCTCCTGGGGCGCTGGGTGCCGCAGCGCGAGATCTGGCCGGAGCGCCTGTGGGGCTACGGCGAGCTGGGGGGTGGCGGGGCGCTCCTGAGCCAGCAGGTCCCGGGCACCACCGCGCACGCCAACGCCTTCTCGCTGCATGCGATCGCGGGGGCGGGCCTGGCCGGGCGCCTCTTCTCGGGGCTGGGGGCTTCCCTGGGTCTCGTCTACTGGACGCCCTGGGCGCCCGAGAGCTGGAGTCACACGCCGGGGACGAGCGCGCCCATCGACGTCTCGAGCCAGGTGACGTATCCGACCCTGGGCGGCCTCGGCCTGCGCGCGAGCCTGACCTGGGACTTCTAGCTAGCCCTATTCTCCCGCCCCCCGGTGGGGCGGGTCGGGGTGGGGGGATCTCATCGTTCCAATCCCCCTGATTACGAAGTCGGCGGCTGCCACCGGTGCGCCTGGAGCGTGCCGGTCATCGAGGGGGCCGACAGGAGGCTGGTCTGCCCCTGGAAGCGGCTGAGGTCGGCCAGGG
>DATNQI010000056.1 GCA_036704125.1 Pantanalinema sp.
GGGCGGTCCTCTTCCCCGTCTCCGAGGAGGAGTGAGCCCCGACCAAGACGGTTCCTTCTAGCCGAGCAGGGCGTCCAGGTTGGCCATCTCGATGGCCGAGACGGCGGCCTCCCAGCCCTTGTTGCCCGCCTTGGTGCCGGCGCGCTCGACGGCCTGCTCGATGGTGTCGGTGGTCAGGACCCCGAAGATCACGGGCACGCCGGTCGAGAGCGCGGTGCTCGCCACGCCCTTGGCGACCTCGGCCGAGACGTAGTCGAAGTGGGGGGTCGAGCCGCGGATGACCGCGCCGAGGCAGATCACGGCGTCGTACTGACCCGACTTGGCGAGCTTGCTTGCGACCAGCGGGATCTCGAAGGCGCCGGGCACCCAGACGACGGTCACGTTCTCGTCCTGGCCGCCGTGGCGCTCGATGGCGTCGAGGGCGCCCGACAAGAGGCGGCTGCCGATGAACTCGTTGAACCGGCCGACGACGATGGCGAAGCGGTGATTGCCGGCGAGCAGCTTGCCGCCGATGACCTTGGGCATGGGGGGATCCTTTCGGTGACGGGGCGCTTGCTACGACAGCAGGTGCCCGAGCTTCTCTTCCTTGGTTTCAAGGTACTTGGCGTTGTGGGGGTTGCTCTGGATGCGGATCGGCACCCGCGAGACCACCTCGAGGCCGTAGCCGTCGAGGGCGGCGACCTTGCGCGGGTTGTTGGTCAACAGGCGCATGCGCGTGACTCCCAGGTCCCTGAGGATCTGGGCCCCGATCCCGAAGTCGCGCAGATCCGCCGGGAAGCCGAGGTGGAGGTTGGCCTCGACGGTGTCGAGCCCCTCCTCCTGCAGCCGGTAGGCGTGAATCTTGTTGAGCAGGCCGATGCCGCGGCCCTCCTGCTTGAGGTAGACGAGCACGCCGCGGCCCTCGCGGGCGATCGCCTCCAGGGCGCGATCGCGCTGGGGGCCGCAGTCGCAGCGCAGCGAGCCGAAGGCGTCGCCGGTGAGGCACTCGGAGTGCATGCGCACGAGGGTCCCCTCCTGCTTGGGATCCCCCATGACGAGCGCCACGTGGTGGGAGCCGTTGAGGGTGTTCTCGTAGCCGACGATGGTGAACTCGCCGAACTTGGTGGGGAGCTTGGCCTCCGAGTGGCGCACGACGTAGCGCTCGCGCTCGGCGCGGTAGGCGATCAGCTTGGCGACGCTGGTGACCAGCAGGCCGTGAACCTCGGCGAAGCCCACCAGGTCGCTGAGCCTGGCCATGGTGCCGTCGGGGTTGAGGATCTCGCAGATCACCCCGGCGGGGTTGAGCCCCGCCAGGCGCGCGAGATCGACCGAGGCCTCCGTGTGGCCCGCCCGCACCAGGACCCCGCCCGGCTTGGCGACCAGGGGGAAGATGTGGCCGGGCCGGCGCAGGTCCCCCGGGCGGCTCTCGGGATCGATCACCACCTGGACGGTGCGGGCGCGATCGGAAGCCGAGATGCCGGTGGTGGCCCCGTCCACGGCGTCCACCGAGACGGTGAAGGCCGTGGCGTGGGTGTCGGTGTTGGCCTGGACCATCGGGGAGAGGTCGAGGGCCTCGGCCCGCTCGGGGGTGACGGCCAGGCAGATGAGGCCGCGGCCGTGGGTGGCCATGAAGTTGATGGCCTCGGGGGTGGCGAACTCGGCGGCCATGACCAGGTCGCCCTCGTTCTCGCGGTCCTCGTCGTCCACCACCACGACGATCCTGCCGTCGCGGACGGCCGCGAGGACCTCGGGGATCTCGGCAAAGCGATTCATCAATTAACCAACTATTCTAGAAACCCGCAGCGGGCGAGTTGCTCGTAGCTCAGGCCCCTGGGCGCCAGGGAGGGGGCCTCGCCCCTCTCGAGGAAGCCCGTGAGCATCCGTCGGACGTACTTGGCGATGAGGTCCACCTCGAGGTTGACCGCATCGCCCGGCGAAAGCGACAGCAGGGTGGTCTGGGCGCCGGTGTGGGGGATGAGGGTGACGGTGAAGCCGCTCGACAGGACGTCGTTGACGGTGAGGCTCGTGCCGTCGATGGTGATGGAGCCCTTGGGCACCAGGAAGGCCGCAAGCTCGATCGGCAGCTCGAACTCCAGCCGGTGGGCCTCGCCGAGGCGCCCCTGCGAGACGAGGCGGCCCACGCCGTCCACGTGGCCCGAGACCAGGTGGCCCCCCAGGCGATCGCCCAGGGCCAGCGCCCGCTCGAGATTGAGGCGGCGCCCCGCCTGCCAGGTGCGGGCGGTGGTGACGTCGAGGGTGGACTCGGAGATGTCGGCGGTGAAGCGATCGCCACCGATGGCGGTGGCGGTGAGGCAGATGCCGTTGACCGCCACGCTGTCACCGAGCTCGAGGGTCGGGGCGAGAGTGGGCGCGAGCAGCGTCACCTGGGTGCCGCGCCGCGCCAAGAGGGTCCCGACCTCCTCGACCAAACCGGTGAACATCGATAAAACGTCCTTATCCTCTCGCTCTTGGGGCCATGATACCCGGTGCTTCGTGCCGGGGCAAGGGCGAGGGGGTGGCAGGTCCCCTTCGAAAAGCGCGGCGCGGCCGGCCCC
>DATNQI010000057.1 GCA_036704125.1 Pantanalinema sp.
CAGGGCATCATCCTGATGCCCGTCGCCTCGCGCCGCTAGGAACCGAGAAGCCCCCTCGCTCGCGAGGGGGCTTCGTCGCGCTCACTCGTTCAGGTTGCGGTAGCCGCGATCGCCCTGCGACACCTCGTCGTGGGCCTCGCGCGCGCTGACGATCTCGGCCCCCGAGGCATCCATGCGATCGAAGGGGACCTCGGCGACGAACTCCTCGAGGTCGTCGGTCTCGGCCTCGAGCCGCGCCTGGTCGAACGGGGGCAGGGGCTGTTTCTTGGGGACGGGCATCCGGCACCTCCTCGCTTCTGGGGCCTCGCTCGGATGAGGAGGATAGCGCGTCGCATGGGGCGTGACAACCCGCGGTTAAAAGCGCACCTCGTAGAGGTGGACGCGGCACGTCACCCCGTTGATTTCGAGGCTCTTGCGCGCGCCGGTGTCTTGCAGGCCGCAGGCCTCCCAGAAGGCGAACGCCCCGGAGTTGCCCGCCACGACGCCCAGCACGACGCGCTCGAAGGGGCCCGTGGCCACCCATTCGAGCCACTGGAAGAAGGCCGCCTTCCCGATGCCTTGCCCGTGCAGGTCGCCCCGGACGAGGAGCAGGCCCAGGTAGGCGGTCACGGCGTCGGGATGGCCGAGCAGGAAGTCCAGGTGCCCGACGAGCTCGCCTTCGCGGTAGAGGCCCCAGACGTGGTGCGAGTCCCCGACCCCCGGCGCGTCCTTGAGGGCCTTCTCGGCCTCGTCGTCAGCAAGCCCCCCGAAGAGGCCGAAGTACCCGGGCACGCTCGCGTAGACGGCCTGCAGGGCGCTCGCATCCCACGGCTTGAGCTCCTTGAACTCCAGGTTGCAGGCCATGGGCTCAGGACACCGCACCGGCGCGGCGCGAGGCGAGGCGATCGCGCAGGGCCTCGAGGGTCAGGCAGTTGAGCACCTGGCCCGGCTGGACGCCGCCCTTGCGGGCGATGCCCACCCCGATGCGGGTGTCCTTCAAGCCGTCGACGGAGTGGGCGTCCGGGTTGATGGCGATGGTGACGCCGAGCGAGAGGGCGCGCCGCAGGTGCCGCCAGTCGATGTCGAGGCGGTGGGGGTTGGCGTTGAGCTCGATGACCACCCCGTGCGCGGCGGCCGCCCTGAAGACCTGCTCGAGGTCGAGGGCGTAGGGCTCTCGCCCGAGGAGCAGGCGGCCTGTCATGTGGCCCAGCATGGTGACGTGGGGGTTCGAGAGGGCCTTGACCAGCCGCGCGGTCATGGCGGCCTCGTCGAGGCCGAAGCGGGAGTGGACGCTCGCGATGACGAAGTCGAAGCTCGAAAGCGTCTCGTCGTCGTAGTCGATGGTGCCGTCGGCGAGGATGTCGGCCTCGATCCCCTTGAGCAGGGTGATGCCCGAGAGCTGGTCGTTGAGGCGATCGATCTCGGCGTGCTGCTCGCGGATGCGATCGCGCGACAGGCCCTGGGCGTAGACCGCGGCCTGCGAGTGATCGGAGATTCCGACGTAGCGGTAGCCGAGGGCCTGGGCCGCCTTGGCCATGGCCTCGATGCTCGCGCCACCGTCCGAGTAGGTGGTGTGGACGTGGAAGACCCCCTGAAGGTCCGAGAGCTCCACCAGCTCGGGCAGCGGGCCCGCCTCGGCCAGGGCGATCTCGTCCTGGCCCTCGCGCAGCTCGGGCGGCACGTAGGCCAGATCCAGCTTGGCGAAGATCTCGGCCTCGTCGTGGCAGGGGATCAGCGCTTCTTCGCGCCACAGCCCGTACTCGTTGAGCTTGAGGCCGCGCTGCTGCGCGCGCTGGCGCAAGAGGGTGTTGTGCTCCTTGCTGCCGGTGAAGTGGTGGAGGGTAAAGGGATACTGGGCGTCGCTCACGACCCGCAGGTCCACCGAGAGGCCGTTGTCGAGGCGCACCGCGCTCTTGGTCGTGCCGTGCCCGATGACCTCGGCGACGCCCGGCATGGCGACGAAGGCGGCCATGACGGCCTCGGGCTCGTCGCTCGACGCCACCAGGTCCACGTCCTTGACCGTCTCCTTGCAGCGGCGCAGGGAGCCTGCGATCGCCGCGCGCCGGACGCTCGGGTGCTCGGCGACGGCCTCGAGCAGCCTCTCGGCCGTCTCGATGACCTCGGCGTACAGGAAGCGTCCGAGGTTCTGCTTGAAGAGGCGGATGCCCGCGAGGATCTTGTCCTGGGTCTTGGCCCCGAAGCCCGCGATCGCCACCAGCCGGTTCTCGTTGCAGGCATACTCCAGTTCGCCGACCGAGGCGACGCCCAGGCCCTCGTGGATGGCCTTGATCTTCTTGGGGCCGAGGTTGGGGATGTCGAGCATCTCGATGAGGCCCGAGGGGGTCGTGGCCACCAGCTCGGCATGGAGCGTCGAGGCGCCGGTCTTGACCAGCTCGGAGATCACCTCGGCGAGCCCCGCTCCGATCCCCTTGACGGATTTCAGCTTGCCTTCGGCGACGAGCGCCGCGAGGTCCAGCTCGGCGGTCTCGATGAGGCGGGCGCCTCCCGAGAAGGCGCGGACCTTGAAGGGGTTCTCGCCCTTCAGCTCCATGAGGGTGGCGATCGCTTCGAGGGTGCGGGCGACGGTCTTCTGGTCCATGGGCTCCATCCGCGAGACTGTAGGGGACTGCTCCTTTCAGTTTAGAGCGCGCGGGCGTGCCCCGTAAAGGAAGCGGGGGCGCCTCAGGCGCCCCCGCTTCGGGATGGGTTAGCGGTGCTCGGGGTGGCTCATCCCGCCGCCGCCGCCCATGGTGGCGCTGGCGATGAGCGGAAGCTCCGTGCCGATCTTGCCCACCATCTGGCCTGCCAGCTGGGTCGCGTTCTTGGCGCGGCTGTCGATCGCGCTGATCAGCTTGCGGGAGTCCTCGCGCAGGGCGTTGACGTGCTGAACCTCGGTGCTCTGGGCCTTGATGCCGTGGGTCATGGTCAGGGCCTTCTCGGCCGCGATCAGGTGCAGCTGCATGTCGCGGGCGTGGAACTTGGCGATCTCGAAGTCACGAACGGCGAGCGCCGACTGGGTCATGGCGGCCGAATCGCCGGCCCCGGCCAAAAGCTCGCTCGCGGACTGCATCGGGCGGGCCATGGCCCCCCCGCCGCCGCCCATGGGCATGGCGCTGGCCATCTGGTCGTAGAAGGCGACAAAGCGCATGACCAGCGCGTTGCTGCCCTTGATGCCCGCCTCGCGCTCGCCCAGCATGCCCTCGAGCTTGTCGGCCTCCGTGCGGATGGCGCCGAGCCGGTCCATGGTGGTCTTGTCGAGGTTGGAGGACGCCTGGTCGAGGTGGGTGATGATGAGCTTCACGTTGGCCAGGTGGTTCTTGGCCATTTCCTCCATGCCCATGGCCATGGAGGACTGGACGTTGAGGGCCTCGGTGTAGGCGTGGTCGAGCTGACCCTTGAAGGAGAGGCCATCGGGCAGCATCTGGTGCATGCCGGACATCTTCTGCTTGTGCTGCACGGTGGTGCTCGAGGCCTGGGCCGAGTGGCTCTTGGCGAAGGCCGCAGGGGCGACCCCGACGACGAGCGCGAGCGCGAGCGGGATCAGGCGGGTGGTGCGATGCATGAAGTCGAGCTTCCTTTCTGGGTGAAAGCGGCTGACGGATCGACGGTGAAATCGAGCGATTTGTTGCTTAATGATAAGCTTAACTTAAATTAACAGTCAAGCCTTCATTCGCGGGGACTTCCCCGGCGAAAGCGAGCGAGGATGGGCTATAATCGTCGAGCCCCTTTCCCCTCTAGCGACCTCGTGAGAACCCCGTGACCTGCCCCCATTGCCAGGCGCCCAGCGTCCCTCATGCCCGTTTCTGCGCCCAGTGCGGGACGCGCCTCGTCGCGCCCGCCGATCCGGTGGGCGATCGCCGGGTGGTGACGGTGCTGTTCACCGACGTGTCGGGCTTCACCGCCATGAGCGAGCGGCTCGACCCCGAGCAGGTCGCGGCGATCGTCAACCGGTTCTTCGCGGTGCTCACCGAGCCCATCTATCGCTACGGCGGGGTGGTGGACAAGTACATCGGGGATGCGATCATGGCCCTCTTCGGGGCCCCCGTCGCCCACGAGGACGACCCCGAGCGGGCGCTGGCGGCCGCCTGGGAGATGCAGCTGGCCGCCGCCGCCTTCGCCGAGGCCCTCGAGGCCGACACCGGCATCCGGCTGCGGGTGAGGGTGGGCCTTCACACGGGCCTGGTCATCGCCGGCGAGGTCGGCGGCACCCACAAGCGGGACTACACGGTCCAAGGCGAGACGGTCAGCCTCGCCTCTCGGATGGAGGCCCACGCGACCCCGGGGGCGATCCTGGTCAGCGAGGCGACGTACCGCCTCACCCGACACGCCTGGCACTTCGAGGAGCGTGGAGATGGGGTCCCGAGCGCTCGCGAGGGCGCGGTGCGCGCCTTCGAGCCGCGGGGGCCGAGGGCCCTCGACGCCGCGCCGAGGCGCGAGCGGCCCGCCTTCGTCGGGCGCTCGTCGGAGCTCGCGCGCATGCAGACCGCGCTCGGACGGGCGGTGGCCGGGGAGCCCCAGGCGGTGTGGATCAGCGCCGAGGCCGGCATGGGCAAGAGCCGGCTGGTGCGCGAGGCCCTGTCGCGCTGCGAGGGGATCCGCGTCCTGCGCGCCCGCTGCCTCTCCTATCGCCGCTCGGTCAGCGACGGCCTCATCGCCGCCCTTCTGGCGGACTGGGTGGGCGAGGAGGACCTCGCCCCACCGGGCCTCTCGGCGTGGTGCCAGGCGCAGGGGGCAATGGACGCCGCGCGCGAGGCGGAGCTGCTCGGGTACTTCCTGGGCCGGGAGGTCGAGAGCGTCGAGCTTGGCCAGCTCTCGCCCGAGGCCCTGCGCGGTCTCGCCTTTCAGACCCTCGAGAGGCGCCTGCTCTCGGCAGATCGTCCGCTGGTCCTCTCCCTTTCTGACCTGCAGTGGGCCGACGAGGCGTCGCGCGAGTGGCTCGCGGCCTTCATGCGGCGGGTGGCCGCTTCCGACTCCCCGCTCAGGATCCTGGTCGTCGGGCAGAGCCGCCTGCCGGATGACGTCCTGGCCTTCGAGGCGCCCGGCCTGGCCTCGACCCGATTCGCGCTCGGTCCGCTGACCGGCCCCGAGAGCGACGCCCTCGTGCGAGCATTCCTCGACCTGGCTTCCGACACCCAGACGGCTGGCTGCGCGGAGGTCCTCGCCCAGGTGCGCACCCGCGCCGAGGGAAACCCCCTCTACCTGTGCGAGCTGCTGCGCTCCCTCGTGGAGGCCGGGACCATGGTGCGCGGCCCGGAGGGCTGGCACCTCGCGCCCGATCGCAGGCCGGAGGCCTTGCCGAGCAGCATCCAGGGCGTCGTCGCCGCGCGCGTGGATCGCCTCTCGACGAGCGCCCGCCGGGCCCTTCATGCGGGGGCCGTGATGGGGCGGGAGTTCTCCTTGAGCCTCTTGGACGCGGTGGCCGGCCTGCCGGAGACCGAGGCGGCGCTTGGCGAGCTGACGCGCGCCGACCTGATCCACCCTCGTCCCCGCCAGCCAGGCCTCTACGCCTTCAATCAGGCGCTCATCCAGGAGGTGGCCTACGAGGGCATCCTGCTCAAGGAGCGGCGCGCGCTGCACGCGCGGGTGGGCCAGCGCCTCGAGGCCGCCGCCCAAGGGCAGCAGGGCGAGAAGGCTGCCCTCCTCGCCCTGCACTTCACGCGGGCGGAGGATTGGCCCCGGGCCCTCGGCTACCGTCACTCGGCGGGCCTCTTCGCCCAGCGCCGCTTCGATGCACCAGGCAGCCGCGCGCACCTGGCCGAGGCCCTGGCCCTGCGCGAGCGCCTCTCGTGCGACGAGGCCCCCACCCCGGTCCAGAGCGAGATCCGGACGGCTCTCGCCGCGGCCGAGGCGACCACCGGGGCCTATCCCGCCGCCCTGGAACACCTGGCGCAGGCGCGCGAGGGGGCTTCCACGGCTTCCGAGCGCGCCGGCATCCTGCGCGCCGAGGGCGGAATCCACGAGCGCCTCGGCCGCTACGAAGACGCCATCGTCTGCTACGAGTCGGGCCTGTCCCTTCTATCGGGAGACGAGGCGGGCCTGCGCGCCATGCTTCTCGGCGCGCTCGCCCAGGCCGAGGTCGGTCTCGGCCGGTTCGAGGGTGCGATCACGCGCTGTGCGGAGGCCCTGGCGGGCCTCGCGGGCGATGAGGCGCGCAAGGACCTGGCGTTCTGCCACTCGGTGACGGGCATCGCCCTGGGCAAGCTCGGACGCTACGACGGGGCTCTTGCCGCCCACCAGGCCGCCCTCTCCCTGCGCGAGGCCTGCGAGGACACCCTCGGGGTCGGCTCGTCGTGCAACAACCTCTTCCAGCTCCATTACGAGCTGGGCGAGTTCGAGCCGGCCCGCCACTTCATCGCGCGGGCCATCGCGGCCTTCACCCGGGTGGGGGACCAGAGCCGCATCGCCACGGGTCACAGCAACCTCGGGGCCCTGTCCCTGGAGCTGGACGAACTGCCGGAGGCGGAGGCCCACTTCCGGGAGGCCCTCGCCGTCTGCCGGCGCATCGGCTTCGCCTCGCGCGAGGGCGGGATCCTGTGCAACCTGGGCGAGGTCTGCTCCAAGCAGGGGCGGCACGCCGAGGCGATCGCCCACCTCGAGGAGGGCCTGCGGGCCCTCGAGGCCCTGCGCAACGTCGAGATCCTGGGCGAGGGCTATCGCATGCTCGCCGAGGCGTGCCTCGCGGCCGCTCGCCCTCGTGCGGCCTGGGAGGCCATCGTGAGGGGGATCCGGCTGACCCGCAAGGGCAAGAGCGAGGCCCAGCAGGCGGTCTTCTGGGCGCTCTGCGGCGAGGCCTTGGCCCGCGAGGGCCGACTCGATCAGGCGATCAAGCGTCTTTCGCGCGCCATCGCGCGCCTCTCGGCCCTGGGCAACCGCCTGGAGCTCGCCCGCGCGCGCTTTCGCCTCGCCCGCGCCTGCCACGAGGCCGGGCGCCACCAGGCCGCCCTGGCCGAGGCCGAGGAGGCGGCCGCGCTTTTCAAAGCGCTTGGCGCCCGCTATGATCAGAGGGTCCTCGCCGCCTGGCGACGCGACGTGCGCCCCGCCTCCCCCCCGTCTCCCCAGGAGGTCCCATGATCCGCCGTACGATCGCACTCTTGCTCCCAGTCACCCTCGCCGGCTGCGCCAACCTGCTCGGCGAGCTGGGCGGCGGCACCACCGTCACCGGCGTCGTCAAGGCGCCCGAGACGCAGCAGGCGGCCATCGCCTTCACCGACGCCTACCGGACCGCCGGCACCATCGCCGGGGAGCGCGCGGTCAGCGAGGCCGAGGTCAGGGCCTACGGCGCCGACGGCAACGCCATCGGTGGGATGGTCAAGGCCAGCAAGTCGGGCCTCTTCGAGCTCAAGGGCCTGCCCAGCGGCAAGGCCGTGATCCTGGTGGCGACCGCCAAGAGCAAGAGCGGCGGCACCCTGCGGATCACCGCCTTCACCAAGCCCGCGGGCACCAGCTCCGTGCGCGACCTGAACACCGCCTCGACCATCGTCGCCGAGAAGCTCAAGGCCACCCTCTCGGCCGCCAAGCTCGACGCGCTCACCCAGAACGACGTGGACACCCTCGAGGGCCGCGTCAGCAACACCCTCGACACCGCCGACATCCCCGATCTGACCTCGGCCACGGCCGCGCTCGAGGCCTTCGACAAGGTCGAGCGGAAGAACGCGAGCATCGCCAACGCCTTCGCCTCGATCAGCGAGGGGCGCGCGATCGCGTCCGTGCGCTGACAAGAGGCCCCCCTTCGGGCATCATTCCCCCATGACCAGGTCCCGCACCCTCATCCTCGCCCTGAGCGTCGCCCTCTCGGCATGCTCGAGCGCCCCGACCACCCCCGTCACGGCCCGTACCGCCTGGGCCGCGGGGGGGCTGGTCCGCCAGTTCGTCCTGGGCGAGGCGATGCGCCTGGAGCTCGGCGAGGCCAGCCGCCTCTTGCTGGCAGTGAGCGCCGCCCACGCCGAGGCCCCCGCCTTCCAGTTCCGGGTCCAGGGCCGGGCTCCGGCCGGGGGCGAGTCGCGCTTCGGTGAGTCGGGGGCGCGCCTGGTGCGCGAGCCCGGCGCCCTCGATCGGGCCCCCGTCCGGCGCGCGCAGGCGGCCAAGGACACCGAGACCTTCTGGATCAACGTCGGGGACTCGACCGAGCAAGGCGATCGCGAGCGCACCGCGAAGCGTCGCCTCACCACGGCCCACGCCCACTTCTACGTGGACGCCGACGGGGCGCAGGGCGTCACCGACGAGCAGCTCAAGCGCCTGGGGGACGCCTTCGAGACCCGCATCCACCAGACCGTGACCGGCACCTTCGGCGCCGATCCAAAGACCGATCCCTCGGGCGAGAGCCGGGTCTACGTGGTCCTCTCGCCCGCGGTGGACAACTTCGGCAAGGACAAGGGCCTGATGGGCTACTTCTGGAGCCGGGACCTTCTTTCGCCGGCCACGAGCGGCCTTCGCGCCCACTCCAACCAGAAGAAGGTCATCTTCCTGACCAGCCGCCTGTTCGACCAGCCCGCCCAGACGGTCTTCGGCACCCTCGCCCACGAGTTCACCCACCTGTGCATCTTCAACCAGAAGGTGCTCCTGCCCAACCGCGCCACCCCCGAGGAGACCTGGCTCGACGAGGGCTGGGCGATGCTCGCCATGGACCTGTGCGGCTACGGCCTGCGCGCGGGCAACGAGGCGATCGCCCGCGACATCAGGAGCTTCGAGGAAGCGCCCGCCTCCTACTCTCTCACCGACTGGGCAGGCAATCCCAACGGCTTCTCCTACGGGCTGAGCTACCTCTTCGGCCGCTACCTCTACGATCGCTTCGGCGCCGAGGTGGTCAAGGACGCCCTCGCCGCCCCCGGCACGGGGGTCGACGCGATCCAGGGGGCGCTCGCCAAGCGTCAGGCGAGCTTCCAGGACCTGTACTGCGACTGGACGGTGGCCAACGCCGTCAGCGGCCTGAACCTCACCGACGAGCGACGCTTCTCGTACGCGAGCGACGTCAATCTGCGGGGCACCTACGGGGGGGTGACGCTCGGCGGGGTGCAGGCCGTGGGCGTCGCCGGCTTCCCGAAGGGCCTGCCGGGGGCCCTGCGCCCATGGAGCACCGCCTACTACGACCTGAAGGCCCCGGCCAAGCGCGCGTGGGCCTTCGATTTCCGATCGGGCTCGGGGCTGTTCGGCGCGGCGGTCGCCCTGCCCTGAGCAGGGCGCCTCAGCGCAGGGGCGCGGTGCGCGAGAGGAAGGTCTCGGCGTCCTGGGTGCGGGCGTTGAGCGAGAGCCTGGCGATCTCGGCGTCGAGGGCGGCGACCCGCTCGGAGATGACCGGGTGATCCCCGAAGGCCTCGAACGCCTTGGGGGTGTCGCCGACGGTCTCGGCCAGCGTCGTCAGGAAGGCCCCCAGAGCGTGGGGGTCGTAGCCCGCCGCGTTGGTGTAGATGGCTCCGTAGTGGTCGGCGTCCGTCTCGAGCGAGCGGCTGTGCCCCTTGAGGACCAGGCCGGCTGCGATCTTGCCCGCCTGCTGGATAAGCGCCGGGGTGCTGCCCAGGGCGGCCGTGGTGATGCCCTGGGCGACCATGGCCGCGCGCAGGCTGTCGACGCCGTGCTTGCGCGCCACGTGCACGGCCTCGTGGGCGAGCACCCCGGCGAGCTCGGCCTCGCTCTTCATGGCCTTGAGGGCCGCGGTGGTGACGAAGATCTCGCCGCCCGGCAGGGCGAAGGCGTTGAGCTCGGAGCTTTCGATGACGTGGAAGGTGTAGGGCATATCCGGGCGATCGGAGCGCGCGGCGACCTTCTTGCCCACCGCGTCCACGTAGGCGTTGACCTGGGCGTTGGCGTAGGGCGGTGTCTTGGGGTCGGCGAGCACCTCCTGGGCGGCGGACTTCCCGATCTGGATCTCTTGTTCGTCCGAGATGGGCAGCAGCGCCTGCCCTGCCACCAGCCCGCCCGCCAGGATCTGGCTGCAGCCCGGGACGGTGCCCAGCAGGGCCGCGAGGCAGAGCGCCCCCCACAGTTTCTTCATGGTTCCTCCTTCTGTCGCCTCTTCCATGACGGGAGCCGGAGGCGACAGGTTCCCTTTGATTCTAGCCGATCTGGAGCGCCTGGCGAAGCGGGGCCATCGAGTCGCCAACGGCGGCCATTGGGCCGTTCGTCTTTGATGTAGGGACGAAAGTCCTCATTCGGTGAGATTTTGTCGTTCCTATGTTAAATTTTTGACCTGAATCCAGGTGTGAAGCGCGCCCTATGCTATAGTAAGCCCATCAAGTCGGCGCTCCCTCGTACTGCTGCCGATCGGCAGCAACCCAATGAAAGGGTGATCCTCAGTGACGTACCGCAACCGTGCTCTCAACCGGATGCCCGCTCGGGGCGAGGGGCCCAGCACCTCGCGGCCCCGCAGCCCGTCGATCGATATCCTCAAGCGCGCCCTCGAAGTCGCCGGTGTCAACCGCAAGACCTTCGTCAAGGAGACGGATCTCAGCTACGAGTACGTGTCGCGCATCTTCAACTCCAAGGTCAAGTTCCCGACCGTGCGCGAGACCCTCGAGCGCTTCGCCGAGGTGGCCAGGATCGACCCGATGGTCTTCCCGGAGTACCAGCAGCTCGTCAGCGTGCTGCCCGAGTCGACCCGCAAGCTCTGGAACCGTCTCCAGGAGGTGGGCCTGACGCGCCAGGAGTTCGCCAACCGCGTCGAGATCTCCCGCACCTACATGTACGAGATCCTGCGCGGCGACGTGCCCTTCCCCCGCAACCCCGAGGTCATCGAGAAGATCGCCGAGGTCCTCGAGGTCGCTCCCGAGACCTTCGGCGAGTACCTCGCCCCGGTCCAGGACTGGGCCGAGCGCAACCCGCTGGCCATCGAGCACGTCTTCATGAACCTGCTCGTCACCAAGATGCTGATCGCCCGCGGCCACCTCAAGGAGGGCGGCTCGGCCGAGAAGATCTCGGACGAGATGCTCTCGATCTTCCCGGCCGAGGAGCGCTACGAGCCCGTCGTCCGCGCGATCATGGCCGCGATGGGCAAGGGCGGCTTCGATGTCCGCAAGCTCGCCCTCGAGGCGGACGTCCCCGAGCGCGACGTGCGTCTGCTGCTGATGGGTCAGATCCAGACCGAGGACCTGCCCGAGACCGCGCGCAAGCTCAAGGAGCTCCTCGAGGTCGCCTAGCGGATCCGAGCGGCGTCTCGCTCAACCGCCCCGATTGTGTTAGCATCACCGGAAGCGAGGATCCTCGCTTCCGGTGATGCTTTTTGAGGGGGGGCGCCGCATGGCCAACCGCGACATCCTGCTGGTCGAGGACAACCCCGACACGGTCGAGTTCCTGATCCGGCGCCTCAACGACGTGGGCTACCGGACCCGCATCGCCCGCAACGGCCTCGAGGCCCTGCGCGCGGTGGCCGCCGAGCCGCCCGCGGCCATCATCCTCGACATCCACCTGCCGCTGATGAACGGCGACGACCTGTGCCGAACGATCCGGCAGGATCCCCGCACGGCCAAGGTCCCCGTCATCTTCGTGACCGCCGAGTCCGAGGAGCGGGTGCGCGATCTGCTCGAGCCGGGCACGACCGTGTGCCTCGAGAAGGCCATCAAGGTCAAGTCCTTGCTCGCTGCCCTCGAGCAGCTGGGGATCCACCCCGGGGCGCTCCCCTCGGCCTAGCGCACGCCCTACTCCGCGCATCCCTCGCCGGCGTTTGCGAGCCGCGGCAGCAGCACCCGAAAGGCACTGCCCCCGGTCGGGGGGCTCTCGAGCGAGATGCCCCCCAGCAGGCGCCGCACGATCCTTGCGACCTGGGCGAGCCCGACCCCGCTCCCCTCGATTTCCGCCTGGCCTCGCACCCCCGGCTCGAAGACCCGCGAACGGAGCTCGGGGGCGACCCCGGGCCCGCTGTCCTTCACGACGAGGCAGGCGTTTCGCCCCGAGGCGCCGAGGTGGATCGCGACGCTCCCGCCGGGGGGCGTGTACTTGTGGGCGTTCGAGAGCAGGTTGTTGACGATGGTGGCGATCTCGGGCTCCTCGCCCGCGACCCGCAGGGGGAGCGCCGGAAGATCGGCGTGCAGCTTCAGGCCGCGGCGAGCGAAGGCGGCTTGCCAGGTATCGACGGCCTCGCGCACGGTCCGGCCCGCGTCGCACCCCTCCGGGGCGGGATGGGTAGAGCATGCGATCGCTTGCCTCAGCCGCCCGCGCATCCGCGTGAACTGTCGCTCGATCAGCACCAGGTGCCCCAGCTCATCGAGCCCCGAGGCGCGCTCCTGCAGGGCCTCGGCGGCGAAAACCGCCGGGGTCAGGTCGTTGATCAGGTCGTGGTACACGGTGCGCTGGCGCTCCTCCTGCGCCTCGAGCTTGGCCGCAAGCCGCCGGCAGTGGGCTGCGCGGCGCTGCGCCAGCCGGGCCTGGAAGGCCAGGGCCTGCTCCCTTTGCTCAAGGCCCGCCTGCTCGAGGGCGGCCTGCCAGCGCGCGAACAGGCCCTCGAAGCGGCCCCCCTCCAGCGAGGAGAAGGGTCTTCCCCCGCGACCGATCAGGTAGTCGAGGGTTGCCCCCTCGTAGTCCAGCGAGCCGATCGCGACGACGGCTTCGCGGCAACTCGCCGCAAGATGGAAGGCCGCTCCGTCCCAGCGGACCGGCGCGAGCGGGAAGGTCGCAGGAGGCTTGCCGGCGTGCGCCATGACGACCCCCGGCTCGTCGGGCAGCCGCAGGCACGCCCAGGCGTAGTCGGCCTGGAACTGCGCGCACAGGGAGTGCGCGAGGATCTCGATCAGGTAGGGAGCCAGGCCGCAGGGGGATGGATCGAGCGGTCGTTCAGCGATGCTCTGCTGGATCATGGCGCCTCCTGTCGTGACGCGGCGCGCTCAGGCTGACCGGCGGCCGGGGAGGAGAACCAGACCATTGCGATTAATTTGTAGGCGATCAGTATGACATAATTTTTGATTATGTCCGATCTAATTATGTGAGAGGATCGTGAGGCTTTGCCGCTTCCCCTCGACGCGACGCGCCGCGGCCCCTGGGGAGCCGCGGCGCGAAGACGGGTGCTCGTTTACTCGGTGATCCAGGTGTCGATGGCGCGCGAGTAGGTGAGGAGCTCTTCGGGCTTGAAGAAGATGCCGAGCTCACGCGCGGCGCTCTCGGGGCTGTCCGAGCCGTGGATGATGTTGCGGCCGATGTCCGAGGCGAAGTCGCCGCGGATCGAGCCGGTCGCCGACTGGGCGGGGTTGGTGGCGCCCATCATGGCGCGGGCGGTGGTGATGACGTTCTTGCCTTCCCACGCCATGGCGACGATGGGGCCCGAGGTGATGAAGTCGACGAGGCCGGCGAAGAAGGGCTTGCCGTTGTGCTCGCCGTAGTGGGTCTCGGCCTGCTCGCGGGTGACCTGCATCAGCTTGAGGCCGATGAGCTTGAAGCCCTTCTTCTCGAAGCGGGCGACGATCTCGCCGACGAGGCCGCGCTGGACGCCGTCGGGCTTGACGGCCAGGAAAGTGCGTTCCATGGTGCTTGTGGGTTCCTTTCTACGTGGGGGGAAAATGTTCTAGCGCTTCTTGGCGATCGCCTGGCGCGCGGCGCGCGCGACGTCGACGCCCAGGAGGCCGTACTTCTGGAGCAGGGCGTCGGCGGTGCCGGACTCGCCGTAGGTGTCCTGGGTGCCTACCCGGCGGACCGGGACGGGGCACTCCTCGGCCAGCACCTCGCACACCGCGCCGCCGAGGCCGCCGATGACCGAGTGCTCCTCGGCGGTGACCACCGCGCCGCAGCGCTCGGCCGCCGCCACCAGGGCCGCGCGGTCGAGGGGCTTGATCGAGCCCATGTTGATCACGGTCGCCTCGATGCCCTCGGAAGCGAGCTCGTCTGCGGCCAGGAGGGCCTGGTGGACCATCACGCCGCAGGCGACGATGGCGACGTCCTTGCCCTGGCGCAGGGTCTCGGCGCGGCCGATCTTGAAGTCGACGGGGCCCTCGCGCTTGATGACGGGCACCGCGGGGCGGCCGAGGCGGAGGTAGACGGGGCCGACGTGCTCGGCGGCGGCCCGGACCATGGCCTCGGTCTCGGGGCCGTCGGCGGGGACCAGCACCGTCAGCTCGGGGATCACGCGGGTGATGGCGAGGTCCTCGAGGATCTGGTGGGTCGCGCCGTCCTCGCCCAGGGTGAGGCCCGCGTGGGTGGCGGCGATCTTGACGTTGAGGTTCATGTGGCCCGCGGAGTTGCGGACCATCTCCCAGGCCTTGCCGACCGCGAACATGGCGAACGAGCTGGCGAAGGCGACCTTGCCCGCGAGCGCGAAGCCGCAGGCGGTGTCGACCAGGTTCTGCTCGGCGATGCCCATGTTGAAGAAGCGCTCGGGGAACGCGTCGGCGAAGTACTTGGTCATGGTCGAGCCGGAGAGGTCCGAGTCGAGCACGACGACGTCCGAGCGCTCGTGGCCGAGCTGACGAAGGGCCTCGCCGTAGGCGGTGCGGGTCGCGATCTTGTCCTTGGTGTTGACGACGGGTGCGGCCATTAGCTCAGCTCCTTCAGGGCGATCTCGGCCTCGTCGGCCGACGGGGCGGTGCCGTGCCACTTGACGACGTTCTCCATGAAGGAGACGCCCTTGCCCTTCACGGTCTTGGCCACGATGCAGGTGGGCTGGCCGAGCATGGGGGTCGCCTTGGCCTTGTCGAGGGCGAGCAGGATCGAATCGAAGTCGTGGCCGTCGATCTCGATGACGTTCCAGCCGAAGGCGCGGAACTTCTCGCCCACGTCGCCGAGGGCCATGACCTTCTCGGTCGGCCCGTCGATCTGGAGGCCGTTGCGGTCCACGATGGCGATCAGGTTGCCCGTCTTGTAGTGGGCGGCGGCCATGGCGGCTTCCCAGACCTGGCCCTCCTGGCACTCGCCGTCGCCCAAGAGGGCGTAGACGCGGCTGTCGCGGCCGTCCATGCGCAGCGCCAGGGCCATGCCGTGCGCGAGCGAGAGGCCGTGGCCCAGGCTGCCGGTCGAGGCCTCGATGCCGGGGATCTTGTGCATGTCCACGTGGCCCTGGAGGCGGGTGCCGATCTGGCGCAGGGTCGTCAGCTCGCCGGCATCCAGGTAGCCCGCCTCGACCAGGACGGCGTAGAGGCCGGGGGCGCCGTGGCCCTTGGAGAGGACGAAGCGATCGCGATCGGCCCAGTCGGGGCGCTTGGGATCGTGGCGCATGTGGGCGAAGTACAGCGCCACCATCAGGTCGGTGCACGAGAGGCTCGTGCCCGGGTGGCCGCTCTTGCCGTCGCGGATCATGGTGATGATGTGGCGCCGGGCGGCCCGGGCGCGCTCGGCGAGTTCGGCGTGGCGCGCCGAGGTCTGCGGGATCGTCTGCTCCAAGTGTGCGCTCCTTCATGCGTGGGCATGCGTCGGCCACGGGTGGGCCCCGCCGAAAGGCGGTCCAAAAGGGCGGCCTGTCAGGCTTCAACCTGCATCAATCATATCATGGACGGGGCTTCCCCTGCTCGGCTCTCGCGAGCCCCCCTCGGCCCGGATCCTACTCCTCGACGTGCAGGTCCACCTCGAACAGGCGCCCCCAGGGAAGGCTAGCGACGATCCTGGCTATCGGATGCCGGGAGAAGCGCTCGCGCCACATGGCCGTCAGCCGGGGGCCCACCGTCGGCTCGAGCTCGGCGATGGAGGCGCCCGAGCGCAGCTCGGCGCGCAGCTCCTTGCGAAGGCACGCCTGGTAGAGCAGGTCGTCGGCCATCCGATCCAGCATGTACCGGCGCTGGGCGGCCTCGTCCCTGTGTGCCGGGTCGAGCCACGCGCTCGCCTGGGCGACCACCGTGCCCAGGGTGTTGCCCGCAGTGTTCCAGGCGGCGAAGGCCGCGAGCGTCGTGGGGTCCACCCCGTGGGCGAAGAGGGCGAGGTCGGCCCCGTTGGCGTAGGCCACGTCCGCGAGCGCCACCGGCCTGTCGCTGCGCTCGATGGTTCGGACGAAGGGGGTGAGGTCCCTCGGGGGGTGGTCCACCCGGTCGAGGTGAAGGTCCAGGACCAGGTCCCCCTGGCCGGTGGCCGGCGTGTTGGCCATCAGCCGAAAGTCGGCCTCCTCCGGGGTGGGGACCACCACGCCGCCCGCCGCCTGGACCTGAGAGGCGATGGTCCTGGCGAGGGGACGATCCTCGTACATGGGCACCATGTCGCCGCCGGTGGGCGTCGAGGTCTCGACGAAGAAGCGCGGGACCCGGCCGCGCACCCGGTTGAGGTGGCGAGCGACCAGGGCGCTTGCGACCTCGTCGGCCCCCGGGTAGACCAGCACCCTTTCCGAGAGCCCGGCTCGCTCGACGTGCGCGACCAGGGCGCGCTGCTCGCGCACGTTGAGGCCGAAGCGGCCCGTGTCGTCCTGGGTCAGCAGGAGGGCCTCGAAGCAGCCCTCGGCGGCCCAGTCGATCATCAGCCGGGTGACGGCGAAGTTGCGCTCGCGGGTGGCCAGGTAGTCCTCGATGACCGCGTCGGGGATGCGCGCGCGGGCCTCCTCGGCGGCCGCGCGGTCCGCCGAGAGCCCCTCCTGCTCGAACTTGTCCTGGTGATACGAGTAGGCGTAGATGGCGCGGCCGTGCGCGGCCCAGTAGGCCTTCTCCTCCTCGACGGCGGCCTCGGCGGAGAGGCGCATGGTGACGCTGAAGGCGTAGAGGGCAAGCTCAGGATGGCGTCGCTTGAGGGCCTGCAGCCGCTCGAGCCGCGCGCGGATCGTCGCGAGGGACTCGCTCGACTGGCGGCTCGGGATGAGGCCGCCGTACCCCAGGGTGTCGAGGGAGACGACCGCTCCCTGCGCCTCGGGGGCGCGGGCCTCGAGCCAGGCGAGAAGCGAGTCGGGGTCGGCCGGCCGCAAAAGGTTGCCCATGGCCTCGCGGGGCGGGCGCAGGACGCTCAGCCGGCCGATCGCCGCGATCTCGGCCGGCAGGCGGTAGGTGGCCGGGCGATCGTCGAGGGGGACGAGCAAGAGGGGGCGGGTCATGGAAAAGCCTCCTGGCAACGGTTTCGAGGGGAGTCGAGAAAGAGGGGGGCGGGGGCGTCCTTGGCGCGGATGGCGGTGTTCTGTCGGCACAATCGACCGATGACACTCCCTTCGTGAAAAACTATAATCCCCTCGCAAGCGGCGGAATGCCGCAGCCGGCAAGCGTTATGGCCCTGAGCCGGCAAGCCGCTGCCATGCGGCCGGGTATGAGGAGGGATCGTCGGTGTTATCGAATGCAACCAAAACAGGCCCCACGTTACTCAAGGTGTCTTCCAAGTCGAACCCGGCGTCGGTCGCAGGGGCGATCGCCGGCATGATCCGCGAGACGGGTCGCTGCGAGGTCCAGGCCATCGGGGCCGGGGCGGTCAACCAGACCGTCAAGGCCATCGGCATCGCCCGGGGGTACGTCGCCCCCGGCGGCATCGACCTGGTCGCGGTCCCGGCCTTCCTCGACATCGAGGTGCAAGGAGAGGAGCGAACCGCCATCCGGTTCATCGTCGAGCCGCGCCCCTAGGGGGCCTGGTCTCCTGCGCCGTCGCTCCTGAGGCGATCGCCCCACTGGAGCTTGCGGCGCAGGGTCGTGAAGAAGTCCCGCGTCTCGAGCCGGACCATCCTGGTCACGTGCGCGGAGCGCCTGAAGGTCATGGCGTCACCCGGCTGAAGATGGCCCACCGTGCGGCCATCCGCGGTCAGGATGGCGCCTTCGGCCCGTTCCTTGACCACGATCCGCACCGTGCGCTCGTCCGAGAGGACCAGGGGGCGCGCCGTCAGGGTGTGGGGGCAAATCGGCACGAAGATGAAGGCCGGCACGTCCGGGGCCATGATCGGCCCGTGGGCGGCCATGGCGTAGGCGGTCGAGCCGGTGGGGGTCGAGACGATGAAGCCGTCGGCCCCGTAAGTCGCCACGTGCGAGGCGTCGGCGAAGACCGCCGCCTCGAGCATGCGGCCCGAGGCGCCCTTCAGCACGACCCCCTCGTTCAGGGCGAGCTCGCTTGCGACCACCCGGCCGTCCCGCACCAGGGCGACCTCCATCAAGGGCCGCTCCTCGACGGCGTAGTCCCCCGCGATCAGGCGCTCGAGGCCCAAGGCCAGCTCGGGGTACGAGACCTCGGCCAGAAAGCCGAGCGTGCCCAGGTCCACCCCCAAGAGCGGCGTTTTGCTGGGGGCCACCATTCGCGCCGCCCTCAGGAAGGTCCCGTCGCCCCCGAGCACCACCACGGCGTCGACCGCGCCAAGGCCCGCGGCCGAGCCCGCGACCGCCACCGCCTCGCAGCCGAGCTGCTCGATGGTGAGCCTCACCTGGTCGACCAGGGCCTCGATCTCGGGCTTGGTGGCGTTGTACACCACCCCGATCGCCTTGGCCCTCATTCCGGGCTCTCCTCGAAGGCGCGCGCGTGGTGGGCGCGCTCGACCACCTCCGAGTAGGAGGGCACAGGCGCCTCGCTCGGCGTGCGCCGCCAGTAGGCGAGGAACTCGATGTTGCCCTCGGGCCCCTTGATCGGCGAGTGGGTGAGGCCCCACAGGTGAAGCCCGAGGGCCCCGGCCGCCGCGTCCACCTCGAAGAGGACCCGCTCGTGGACCTTGGCGTCGCGGACCACCCCGCCCTTGCCCACGTCCTGCTTGCCTGCCTGGAACTGGGGCTTGATGAGCGCCACCACGTCGCCGGGGGGGACGAGCAGGGCGGTGATGGCGCCCAGGACCTTCTCGAGCCCGATGAACGACACGTCGATCACGCACAGGTCGGGGCGCTCGGCCGGATCGGCCGAGAGGGCCTCTGGCAAGAGGTGCCGGACGTTGGTCCGCTCCATGACCACGACCCTCGGGTCCTGCCTGAGCTCCCAGGCGAGCTGTCCGTAGCCCACGTCCACCGCGTAGACCTTGCGGGCGCCGCGCCTCAGGAGCACGTCGGTGAAGCCCCCGGTGGAGGCCCCGGCGTCCATGGCGATCCGGCCCTCGACGGGGACCCGGAACGCCTCGAGGGCCTTCTCGAGCTTGAGGCCCCCGCGCGAGGCGTAGCCCGGCCCCTTGCGCTCGACGCTGAGCGCGGCCGCGGGGTCGGTGGGGGTGCCGGGCTTGGTGGCCGCGACCCCACCGACCTTGACCCAGCCGGCGATGACGGCCCGCTGGGCCTGCTCGCGGCTCGAGAAGTGGCCCTGCTGGACCAAAAGGGCGTCGAGGCGCTCCTTCTTGACCTTGCTCATGGGCTAGAGGGCATTGAGGGCGTTGATCGCGAAGGCGACCGCCACGCCGAGGATCGCCCCGCCGATCACCTCGCGCGGGGTGTGGCCCAGCAGCTCCTTGAGGTGGCTCTCCTTGAAGGAGAGGGAGTGCTGGAGGTCCTCGACGATCTTGTTGAGGATCCGCGCCTGCTTGCCCGCGGCCTGGCGGACGCCCGCCGCGTCGTACATGACGATGAAGGCGAAGACCAGGCTCACGTCGAAGAGGGGCGAGTGGACCCCCTCCAGGATGCCGACGGTGGTGGTCAGGCCCACGACCAGGCCGGTGTGGGAGCTCGGCATGCCGCCGGTGGTGACGAGGGTCCTGACGTCGATCTTGCGCTTCTTGAACCAGACCGTCGCGAACTTGATGAGCTGGGCGAGGGTCAAGGCGACGACCCCGGCGATGAGCGCCTGGTTTGCGATCACTAGTGCTTACGCTCCGAAACGAACCGGGCGATCGCCCGGAGGGGGGTCGCGGCGGCGCCCAGGGGCGCGAGGGCCTCCTCGGCCAGGCGGATCTGGCGCTCGGCCTCGGCGCGGGCGGCCGTGACGCCGTAGAGCGCCGGGTAGGTCGCCTTCTGGACGGCGACGTCCTTGCCCGGGCTCTTGCCCAGCTCCTCGGCGGTGCCCGTCAAGTCCAGAAGGTCGTCGACGATCTGGAAGGCGAGCCCGAGCGCCTCGGCGTAGGCGGTGAGGGCCGAGAGCTTGGCGTCGTCGGCCTGGGCGGCGTGGGCGCCCAGCCGGCAGGCCGCCCTCAGCAGCTCGCCGGTCTTGTGGCGGTGGATGTACTCGAGGGTCTCCTTGTCGACGGCCTGGCCCTCGGATCGCACGTCCACCACCTGGCCTGCGACCATGCCGAGGGTGGCCTTGGCGAACTCGGCGACGGCCAGGACGGCGCGCTCGGCCGGGATGTGGCGCGGCAGGTCCTCGCAGAGCACCTGGAAGGCGTAGGTCAACAGGCCGTCGCCCGCCAGGAGCGCGAGGGCCTCGCCGTACACCACGTGGTTGGTGGGCCGCCCCCGGCGCAGGGTGTCGTCGTCCATGCAAGGCAGGTCGTCGTGGACCAGGCTCTGGGTGTGGACCAGCTCCATGGCGCAGGCGGCGCCCATGGCGGCCTCCGGCTCGCCGCCAGCGGCCTCGCACGCGGCGAGCACCAGCATGGGCCGCAGGCGCTTGCCGCCCGCCACGACGCTGTAGGCCATCGCCTCCCACAGGGGCTCGGGCCGCCTCGGGGCGAGCAGGGCCGCCAGGGCGCCCTCGACGCGCGAGGCGCGGTCGTCCCAGTAGGCATCCAGCGAGAAGGTGTCGGTCGCCGAATCCAATTTCAGAAGTCCTTCCTGTTGAGCGCGCGCGGCGCGAGGGGAGCGGGCCGGGTGACCGCGCTTTCCCGGGCAGAGGGGCCCCGCCGGCCTGACGATTATACCGCACCGTCGCTTTCTTGTGGCTCTCGCCTCGCCCTCGCGCCCGGGCGGGCGAGCGCGGGCGATGTGCTAGAATGACCTGAAATGAACCGGGCTTGCAAGTATTTCACGCTTGCCAAGAATACGGTTCTCGGGGCCTCGTGCCCGCCTCCCTCCCTTAGCCGTCATCGAAGAGGAACACCGTCTTGAAACACTCCCTCGCGCTTTCCGTCGGTCTGGTCGCCCTGAGCTTCGGCGTCGCCTCGCCGGCCATGGCCCAGATGAAGACCTCCAAGCCCGCCGAGCCCAAGGTGGCCTCGCCCGCGGCGACCTCGTCGGCCACCCCCTCGGTCGAGGTCGAGCTGCCCGCGACCCCCTCGGCGACCATGTCGCTGCCGGTCGCGGCGGCCCCTGCTGCGCCCGCGAGCGCGGGCGGCGGCTTCTCGTGGCCCAAGTCGCCCGTGCCCATCAGCGTCGGGGTGGTGTTCGACGGCCCCGGCAGCCTGAGCACCGGGGGCTTCGAGCAGGTGCCGCTGACGGGCGTCGCCCAGGCGAACGTCCCCGGCCTCGGCACCGCCCAGACGGCTGCTTCGGGCTACGGCCTGACCGCCGAGCTTGGCCTGCCCATCGTGACGCTCGGCGCTCGCCTCCAGAACTACGGCTTCGAGGCGTCGCCCACGGCCAAGTTCGAGAACCTTCCGAGCGTGCCCGGCGCGACCCCCAACCCGCCCGCGACCATGGCGGCCTTCTTCCCCACCGGCTACCAGGAGGTCTCGGCGAGCGCGTTCGGCCTGTCGCTCGGCTACCGCAACGAGTCCTTCGGCGGCGGCGCCAACTACGCGGGCACCTACGGCAGCATCATGGGCGGCCTCGGCCTGGGCTTCGGCCTGTTCGACCTGGTGGGCGTCAACGCGGGCCTCAAGGCCGGCTACACCGTCGCGACCCCGGAGGCGCTCCCCAAGAACATCAAGCACATGCCGGTGGACGGTGACGCCCACGTCTACGCCAAGCTCTTCATGGTCAAGGCGAAGCTCGGCTACAAGCTCGCGGGCGCGGTCAACGCCGATCCCGGCGAGCTGGTCGCGGCCCTGACCAACCCGAGCTCGCTGATCCCCAAGGACGGCACCGGCATTCCCCAGGAGAAGGTCGATACCCTCACCGCGACCCGCTACGGGCTGTACAGCGGTCCCTACATGGGCATCGAGCTCAGCTTCTAGTTCATTCCCATCCCGCAGGGGGCCCCGCGCGGGTCCCCTGCTTGCTCTATCGCAGCAGGAGGACACCATGCGCATGCGCCTTGCGGCTCTCGCCGTCACGGTGGCGATCGCGGCCACCGGCGGCCTCGCCGCGCCGGCTTCGGCCTTCACCCCGGTCAGCGAGTTCAAGGACATCACCCCGGATCACTGGGCCTACAACGCGATCAAGGCGCTGGTCGAGAAGTACCAGATCATGGAGGGCTTCCCGGACAACACCTTCCGGGGCACCCGCACCATCTCGCGCTTCGAGCTCGCCGCGGCCCTCTCCAAGGTCATGGCCCGGGTCGAGGAGATGGTCGCCGCGGCCACCGGCGAGGCGCCCCAGCCCGCCCGCATCCAGCCCAGCGTGAACGCCGACGACCTGCGCACCATCGGCAGGCTCCAGCAGGAGTTCAAGGACGAGCTGACCGGCCTCAAGGGCCGCGTGGACACCCAGGACCAGCGCCTGGTCTCACTCGAGAAGCGCATGCGTCTCGGCGGCTCGCTCGAGGCCCTCTACCGCACCTACACGGTACAGCCTAACAAGCAGGCCTCCGAGATGGACGACCTGCGGATCGCCACCCACCTGACCCTCGACTCGGAGATGGCGCCGGACCTGTCCTACCGGGGGCAGCTCTCGATCTACAACGTCGGGGTCAAGCGCCTCGCCAACGGCTACCAGGGCACCGAGGGCGGCCAGTACAACGCCGCCTCCGACGCGGGCACGCCCCTCTACGTGCGGCGCTCCTACTTCTCCTGGACGCCTTCGGCGGTGTCGGTCCACGCGGGCGTCATGACCTTCTCGGACACCCTTCGCATCGGCTCGAGCCTCAAGAACGACTTCCGCACCGGCCCCACCTGGATCCAGGCCCAGAGCGGCTACGGCTTCGTCGGCACCCCGCCCCTGCAGCCGCCGGCCGCCCCCAGCACGACCGACCAGGGAACCCTGGTGACCGCCCCGATCGATCCCTTGTCGGGCCTGCCCATCATCCCGGGCCGGATCCACTGGAACCCGGGCGTCAACGTGGCCGAGGACCTGCTCGATCCCAACTCGGTCTGGGCGGTCAACACCGGATCGGCCCCCGCCGCGGTCGTCACCACGACCTTCGGCCCGGTCGAGCTGGGCGCCGGTCTCAACTACGGCACGCCGGGGGCCTCCACCCAGATGGCGCTGTCGGATCTGCCCCGCACCTTCCCCATGATCGCCGAGTACTACCAGGGCTACAGCCTCGCCAAGGCGGGCCTCGACCTCGGCATCGCCCGCATCGGGGCCTACGGCCGCGCCGACAACGGGGCGCTCACCCAGCTGACCAGCGGCTCGGTGCCGGGCAAGGGCTGGGGGGCCACGGTCGACCTGGGCACCGACGCCCTGGGCCTGAGCCTGAGCTTCGCCGAGATGACCCGTCGCAGCGCCTTCGACTCCAACCGCTACGCGGAATCGAGCGCGTTCCTGGTGACCAACAGCCTCTTCGGCACGGGCATCGGGCTGGGCATCGGCACCAAGCTCGGCGATTCGCCCGCGGCCAACCAGGCGGGGCGCGCCATGTCCTTCATGGACTACGACTGGAGCTCGACCGGCGCCTACGTGCGGGTTCCCTTCTTCTCGGTGATCCCGACGCTGACCATCGCGGCCCAGCACTCGGGCCGCAGCGTGTTCGCCACCGACCTGGGGTCGGGGCTGTCGGCGATCGCCGAGATCCAGCTCTCGCCGGGCCTGCCCAACCTCTTCCTGGAGTACGACATGGGCCGCTTCTACGGCACGGCGACGTCGCCGAGCGCGGACCCGGGCAAGGACAACCAGCTCATCGGGGGCGGCTTCCCGACCCACGAGCAGATCGTCCTTGGCA
>DATNQI010000058.1 GCA_036704125.1 Pantanalinema sp.
CCCGGCGCGCCTGTTCGCTTGGTTCCCCCTCGCTTGAAAGGAACGTGCCATGAGCCACCAGACGACGCGGAACATCCTCCTCCTGCTGGGCGGCATGCTGCTCTGCGGGGGCTGCGACGCCCGAGACGGCACCCTCTACCAGTCCCTGGGGGCCCTGAACGGCGGCCCGGGCGCCACGGGCGCATCCAACGCCCTCGACGTGCACGCCACCGTCACCCCGAGCCAGGACGCCCGCCCCAGCGACCACGTCGACGCGACGGTGGAGCTCACGCGGGAGACTGGCCCCGGCGGGTTCACCGTCAGGCTCGCGACCGGCACGAGCACGCAGCCGGGGCTGCCCCCCGGGGCCGCGTTCGTGCGCCTCACCGTGAGCGCGCCGGACATGCAAGCTCCCCTGGTGACCTTCCTGAACCACTCGGCCACGCAGAGCGCCGCCGTCGCCTCGCTGTCCGTGCCGCTCGGCGACGAGCGCACCCTGAGCGTCGCCGTCAAGGACGAGACCGGCAAGGTGCTCGCCCGCGGCGGCCGAGAGCGGCTCAGGGTCGAGGCCGGCCGCTTCGCCGCCATCGACGTGCCGCTCTCCACCCTGCTCGGCGACCTCTACGGTCAGGTCCTGAACGGGATGACGCTCACCCCCGAGCCGGGCGTCACCGTCACCCTCGGCGACACCCAGTCGGTCACCGACCGGTACGGGGTGTACCGGCTCGAGGGGGTCGCCCCGGGAGCGCAGACCCTCTCTTTCGAGAAGGCGCAGTTCGCGCGCGCCACGCGCTCGGTGGACGTGCAGGCGGGCTTCCAGACGGACCCCGAGACCCAGCGCCTCGACCCGCTGTGAGGCGAGGGCTCAGGGAAGGCGGCGCTTGGCGGCCTCGTACTCGGCGATCATGCGGCGGACGATCTCGGCCGCGGGCGGGACGTCGTGGATCAGGGCGCTCACCTGCCCGATCTCGATCTCGCCCTGGTCCAGGTTGCCCTCGTGCATCGCGAGCCGCGCGCGCCCCGAGCCGAGCAGCTCGGCGAGCTCCTCCTTGGTCGCGCCGCGCTCCTCGGCCTCCTGGACCTGCTGGCTGAAGGCGTTCTTGAGCAGCCGCACCGGGACCAGCTGCTTCATGAGCAGCCGGGTCTCGCCCTCCCGGGCCCCCACGATGGCCTGCTTGAAGGCGGGGTGGCCGGCGGACTCCACCGTGGCCGCGAAGCGCGTCCCCACCTGGACCCCCTCGGCGCCCAGGGCGAGGGCCGCGGCCATGGCCCGGCCGTCCGCGATCCCGCCGGCTGCGATCACGGGGATCCGCACGGCGTCCGCCACCTGCGGGACCAGGACCATGGTGGTGGTCTCCTCGGGGCTGTTGTGACCGCCCGCTTCGAAGCCCTCGGCGACCACCGCGTCGCAGCCGGCCGCCTCGGACTTGATCGCGTGCTTGGCAGTGCCGACCACCTGCACCACCCTGCAGCCGCGCTCCTTGAGCATGGGCGTGTACTTGGCGGGGCTGCCGCCGGACATGAAGAAGATCCGGACCCCCTCCTCGAGGGCGATCGAGACCCACTCCTCGGTGTACTTGTAGAAGAGGGGCATGTTGACGCCGAAGGGCCTGTCGGTGAGGGCCTTGGCCTTTCGGACCTGCTCGCGGAAGGTGTCGGGGCGCATGGAGCCCGCCCCCACCAGGCCGAGGCCGCCCGCGTTGGAGACCGCCGCGCAGAGCGCTCCGCCGGAGACCCAGATCATCCCGGCCTGGACGATGGGGTAAGAGATGCCGAACAGATCGGTGATGCGGGTCCTGAGGGCGGCGTCAGGGGTCATGGGGCAACCTCCGTGGGGATGTACGCGATCGCCGGCGACCCGAGGGCCGCCGGCGAGGCTGAGAGCGTGAAGTTCGAGGCGAGGTCCAGGCGACGTTGTCGTGCGGCTTGCTCTCAGCCGGCGCGGGGGCGGGGCCCCCGGGGCTACGTTGCAGTGGTTCAGTAGGGAGATGATAGCCGAGCGAGCAGGGTTTAGTGTTTAAGAACAGGTTAAATTAGAGCAAATCGATGCCGAAAGGCCCCGCCCTCAGGCCAGGCTCGACGCGCGCCAGCGATCGCCCTCGGCCTTGCTCGCGACGAACTCCAGGAGGCCGGAGGCCAGCGGGTGGATGTCGTGAAGGCGCAGGGGATAGAGGGTCCGGCGGCCCTTGACGAGCAGATCGAGCGACATGTCGTCGACCCGCTGCCCGCGCAGGCTCGGACCGTGCAGGACGATCATCAGGCTCTCGAGGTGGTCCACCGCCCGCAGGGCCTCGGCGCTGGGGCGGTGGCTGGTGAGGAGGCGGTCCAGGGCGAGGATCCGCTCGTCGAAGGTGACCATGCGGCCCATGGGGTAGCCCACGACGCCCTCGACGTGGGCCTTCACCTCGAGCGCCTGGAGTCCCCACAGGGTCTCGATCACCCGCTGCTGCACCAGCTCCCCGCCGACGCGGCCCAAAGCGCGCGCCGCGTAGCGCCGGACCTCGGGATCCTCGCTCTTGAGGGCCTCGCACAGGGGCTCGACCACCTCCAGGTCGCGGCACGAGGCCACGAGCTGGTCCAGGGCGGTCGCCGCCTTGCGGCGCAGGCGCACGTCGTCGCTGCCCAGGAGCGCGCACAGGGGCCCCACCAGCAGCGGATCGCGCAGGGAAGGGGCCACGTCCAGGATCCCCTCGCGCGCCGGGAAGCCCGGGTCATCGAGGAAGGGCAGGAGGAAGGCGGCGGTTCCCGGGGCGCCGAGGGTGGCGAAGGCCCCGAGCAGCTCCTTGAGAACGACGGGATCCTCGGTCGCGGCAAAGGCTTCCTTGAGAGGCTCCAAGGCGCCGTCCCGGTCGATCTCGAGGATGGTCCGGATCAGGCGCTTTGCCCCGGTGTACGACGCGGGCAAAAGAGCGGCCAGAGGGGCGACGGCACTCGGCCCGTAGTGCAAGAGGACGGCGGTCGCACCGGTCGCGACCTGCTCGTCCAGCTCGAGCACCAGGCGGGCGATGGCGCCCAGGGCGTAGGGGTCGTTCACCTCCTTGAAGACGCGCAGGCACAGGAGCTTGGCCCGCGAATCGCCGGTCTGGAGAACGCCCGAGAGCACGGCGCAGACCTCGGGGGTCGGCACCGCGCCCAGCGCCTCGATCGCCTTGAGCTGGACCGCCAGGTGGCGGTCGGTGGCCAGCGGGATCAAGGCAGGCAGGACAGCGGGATCCTTGAGCTTGCCAAGCGCCTCGATGGCCGCCAGGCGGATCGGGACCTCGCCGTCCTGGAGGGCCTGCATCAAGAGGCGCACGGCGAAGGCGTCGCCGCGCGAAACGAGGTCCTTGAGGGCCTCGTGGCGCACCTGAGGGCTTGGATCGCGCAGGCGCCGCGCGAAGTAGTAGGCGGTGCCGGGGATGCCGCCTCCGACGACGTAGTACACCAGCTGCAATCCCCCCAGGAGCACGATGGAAAAAAGAACCGCGCCGAACCCGGAAAAGAACCAGTTGGTCGCCCCAGCAATCGTCATTCGTTCAGGCCTCCGAGCTAGCCTTGTACCCGCAGGCCCTGGGCCTAAACTCGCTCGGCCGCGCTCAAACCGGCGACCATGGCGTATAATGGGAAGGCCCCCTCGCCTCTCGCCCGTGCCGCGAGAGCAGCCAAGAGAATCGACCATGACGCACGACTCCAACCCCACCACCCTGATCATCGGGCTGGCCTGTGGCTGCGAAGCGACCCTTCACCGGAACATCGCGGATGGCCTGGACATGGCGGAGTTCCGGCTCTCGCCGAACTGCAAGCGCCACCTGGCCGCCCCGACCCTCCCGGCGCCGGTCGTCGGGTTCGGCCCCCTGTGGACCTGGGACGCCAACCTCGCGGACCGCCGCGCCCTGCCCGCCACCTCGGTGGCACGCTTCGAGCGCGAGCACGTCTACAAGCTGCTCGAGGGCTATTGCTACCTCGACCGGCCCGGCTTCCCCGGCTACGGCCCCCTGGCCAAGGTCCGCTGGGCCGAGCCGGCCGCTCACCACTAGCGCCAAATCCCTCAAAAGCCAGGCGGGGGCTCGTACGAGCCCCCGCCTGGCTTTTGTGCTACCGGTACAGGAGATACGGGGCGCGCAGCCGCTCGAACGCGCGCGTCTGGTCCTCCCAGGCCGCCGCGATCGCCTCGGGGGCCTCGAGCGCGAGCAGGCGCTCGCGGATCCAGCTCGCGCCGGTCATGCGATCGAAGCCCTTGGCCTCGATGCGAAGGCGATCCGGGTAGAGGCGGCGGACCTCGGCGACCATCACCAGGCCGGTCTTCACGGCCTGGAAGGCCTCGCGATCGCTCACCTTGACCTCGACCCCCGACACCGCGCCCTCGCGGAAGGGGACGAAGGCCACCCCCGGCAGGGCGTGCTCGCGCAGGGCGCGGGCGTAGGCCTCGGGGTCGATCCAGGGGGCCCCGACCTTCTCGAAGGGGCGATCGCCCACCCGGCAATCGACGTTGGTCGCCTCGAAGAGGCAGATGCCCGGGTAGAGGGTCGCCGTGAGGGGCGTCTTCATGGCGGGCGACGGGTTGACCCAGGGCAAGGCCGTCTGGTCGAACCACATGCCGCGTTTCCAGCCCTGCACCGGCACCACCGAGAGCGAGGCCTGGATCCCGAAGGCCCCGTTGTAGAGCCGCGCGAGCTCGCCCATGGTCATGCCGTGGCGAACGGGGATGGGGTAGTACCCGACGAAAGAGGCGAGCTTCGCGTCCAGGACGGCCCCCTCGACGGCCTTCCCGTTGATGGGGTTCGGCCGGTCCAGCACGACGAACGGGAGCCCGGCCTCCTTGGCGGCCTGCATGGCGAGCGCCATGGTGGAGTGGTAGGTGTAGAAGCGCGCCCCCACGTCCTGGATGTCGAAGACCAGGGCGTCGAGCCCCTCGAGCATGGCCCGGGTGGGTTTCTTGACCGGGCCGTACAGGCTGACGACCGGAAGGCCCGTGACCGTGTCCTTGCCGTCCACGATGTCCCCCTGCCGATCGGCTCGCAGGCCGTGCTCGGGGGCGAAGAGGCGCGTCAGCGAGAAGCGCCTGTCGGCATGGAGGCGATCGATGTCGCTGACCCCTCGGGCATCCACCGCGCTGCGGTTGGTGATGAGCCCGATGCGCTTGCCGACCAGCGCCGGGGGCGCCTCGGCGAGCAGGACGTCGATGCCGGCGCGCACGGGGGCCTGCGCCCGGGCGGGCAGCGCCGCGGCCGCCAGCAGGACCGCCAGGGCGATCGCGCGCCGGCACTCGGAAATCAAAGCCATGAAGCCTCCTCTTCTCGGACGCTCTTATGCCCGATCGACGGGGATCGTCACCGCTCGATCAAGGATTGGCCGGGGGGCTGGTCCTGCAGGGGCAGGATGAGCCAGGCCGTGAGGTAGAGGGGGACGGCCACCCCGCAGGCGACGAGCAAGAGCGCCATGCCCAGGCGCACGAGCGTCGGGTCGACCCCGTAGGTCTCGGCGAGGCCACCGCAGACCCCAGCGATCATGCGCTCGCGGCTGGAGCGGTGCAGGCGGTTGGGTGAAAGGTCGCTCGGCTGGGGATTGCCGGGGATCACCACCCAGCCGATCAGGTAGAGCAGGATGGGCGCCCCCATCCCGAGCAGGACGGCGAGCACCAGCGCAAGGCGCACCCAGGCCGCGTCGATGCGCATGTAGTCGGCGAGGCCGCCGCACAGGCCCGACACGATGCGGTCGTTGGTGGAGCGGTAGAGGCGGCGCGGACGGTCGACGTCGCTGGACATGGGAGGCTCTCCTCGCTGAAGGGGGGCGGACCGTGGTAATCCTACCGCTTCATTCTACCCCCGAAAGGCGCGCGCGCAGCTCCTCCAGGTAGCGCCGCCCCTCCTCGGACCCCTCGGCGGGGGCCCATGGGGCGTAGTCCTTGTGGCTGGCCGGCTGGTACGCCCCCTCGATGACCTCGTAGAGGACCGTCCCGGGCTCGAGCGCCAAGAGGCTGTGCCAGGTGCCGGGCGGGATCTCGACGCCCCAGCAGGGGCCGCCCGGAGCGATCTCGAGCGTGCTGCGGATCTCGCCCTGGTCGTCGAAGGTCAGGACCACCGCGCGGCCCGTGAGGGCCACGAAGACCTCGACCTTGGCGGGGTCGGCGTGGCGGTGGGGCCGCACGTACGAGGCGGGGTCCACCGCGTTGAGCATGCGCTGCACCGGCTCGTGGTGGTCGTGGTAGCGGGTGATCGCCCGGTTGCGCTCGGAGGCCCCGGCGCGGGCCTGGGCGAAGGCCACGGCCTCTCGATCGATCGGGCGCAGGGGGCCCGTGAACTCCAGCTTCTCCGACAAGGGCGGCTCCTTTGTTTACATTTCGATACCGTGCCGATAGGTTGAGGCTTGTTCGGCGGTGCAAGCTCCATGGTAGCAGCATCACCCGCAAAGAAAGCAAAGGAAGCATCGGCATGGGATGGGCGCGACAAGGACGGTGGGCCATCGGCGCAGGGGCTGCGATCTCCCTGCTGGCCGGCTGTGGCCGGGCGCCTGCACCCGGCCCCCGGGAAATCGCCCAGCTCGCCGCCATCCAGGTCCCGACGCTGGCCGACCGCGAGGTGATAGCGCCCATCTGGTACCGCAACCCGCGCTATCCCTTCCACTCGGACCGCTTCGGCTTCAAGAGCGGGCGGTTCTTCCCCATCGACGACGGCATGGGGCCGGACGGCGACGCCTCGTTCTTCTACAACGGCAGCGACTTCTACGTGGCGGTCAACGCGGCGGCCGGCAGCCCGCGCACCATGGCCGCCGCGAGCGCGCCTTCGGCCCTCGCCTTCGGGACGGGGCCCCTGGTCGCGAGGGTCGGCGACACCTTCGCCTTCCAGAGCCCCGAGGGCACCGCCACCCTCACGGTCACGGGGCTCGCCACCGGCAGCATGCGCTTCTCGGGCCGGGAGGGCTCGGGCAGCGGCGCGGTGCGCTTCCGCTACCACGTGGAGCCGTAGAGCCCCGCTCCGGGGCTCCGAGGAAGCGCCACCGGGCTCGGGGAGGAGAAGGCCGCAAGCGCCGCGCGCCCGTCCTCGACGCCGCGATCCAGGTAGACGCGCTTGAGCTCGGGGTAGTACAGCGCCGAGAACATGCCGCCGGGCAAAGGGGTGGTGGGGCCGATGGGCACCAGCCGCACGTAGCGCTTCTTGAGAAAGCTCGTCACGTCGTTGAACCCCGCCGCCCGGCACAGGAGGTCGTTGCGCGCCGAGCGCAGGATCTCGCCGTCGCGGTCGCGATCCAGCACCTGGCGCATGGCGAGGATCCGCTCGTTCACGAGGCGCACGTCGTGGAAGTTCTGGATCAAGTAGCGCCCGGCGATGATCGAGAACACCCGGCCGATCATCTGGACGAAGGTCGCGGGCTCCCGGGACGGCTCGCCGACCACCGTGGCCGCCATCACCACGAAGACCGTGTCCACCTCGGGATCGAGCTCGATGGCCTGGGTGATGGGGCTGTTCTCGACCATCCCGCCGTCCAGGTAGAGGCCGGGGCGCTCCTGGCCCGTCAGGTGCATCTTGGTGGCGGGGAAGACCGTCGGCACGCTGCACGAGGCCATGATCACCGAGCGCATCCAGGCGTACTGCTCGCGGGCCGCCGCCTCGTCGAGGGGCTCGGCCAGCCGAAAGGTCTCGTAGTGGCAGTGGCGGGTGGCGATCTGGTCCTTCTCGAGGAAGGTGGTGCCCAAAAGGTCCGACACCGCGATCGAGAAGGTGACCGGGTGGACCAGCCGGTCGGGCGGCAGGAGATAGCTCTCGAGCATCTCCTTGATGAAGCCGTGGGAGCAGATCGAGGTGAAGCGCCCGAACGCGAGCTCCCGCATGGCCAACAGCGCGTCCAGGCCCACCTTGATCCAGGAGATCTTCTTGAAGGGGTCGATGCCGATGCGGTGGAAGATGCGCTGGACCGAGGCCTCGCCCAGGCTTCCCGGGGCGAACTCGCCCTCGGCGGTGTAGAAGAAGTCCTCGAGGGTCGCGCGGGTCGCCCAGAGCTGGACCAGGAACTCGTCGAGCCGCTGCGGGGTGAACGCGCCCTCGGCGACCATGCTGGCGACGTAGGCGCCGTTGAGGGCCCCCGCCGAGACGCCCACGATCACGTCCGGGACGATCCCGGCCTCGGCGAGCGTCCGCAGGACTCCCGCCTCGTAGGCCCCCTTGAGGCCGCCGCCGCTCAGGACCAGGGCCGTCTTTCCCATGGGTCACCTCCTCGGGTCACCTCCTGTGCGGCGCAGCCTGCGCCCGGGTGAGCCCCATGCTAGGGAGGGACGGGGGGTTCGGCCTTGGCCGAGTCGGCCAAAAAGGATCGGCGCGCCTCAGTCAGCGGAACGCAGCGCCTCTCGAGACGCCAGGTGAGTGTGCAGCAGCATGAGGGCAACGCCCGCCATCACGGCCATGTCGGCCACGTTGAAGATGGGCCAGACGTTCGCTCCCTGCCAGCGCAGGTCGATCATGTCGCGCACGTAGCCGAAGACGAGGCGATCGACGAAGTTGCCGAGCGCGCCACCGAGCAAGAGGCCCAGGCTGCACACCATGAGCGGGGCTTGCGGCTTGCAGCGATGTTGATAGACGACCACGGCAAGGGCGATCCCTGCAGCCACGAGGCTCAGCGGAGCGGCATGCCCCCAGAACAGGCTGAAGGCGGCCCCGAAGTTGCGGACGTAGGTCAGGTGAAGGAAGCCATCGATCAGCGGGCGAGAATGGCCGAGTGCGAGAGCCGCCACGATGCCGAACTTGGCGAACTGGTCCAGCAACAGGGTCGAAAGCGCCAGGAGGTAGAAGGTGAAGGTCTCGTACGGGGTCTTCCGTTCGATAGGTGCTTTCATGATCATCCTCTTATTCGAATCCTACCAATATCACAATCATACCCAGGAGGCGCGCGGACAGGAAGGAGCGAGCGCCCAAAGCCGTTCGGGCGTTTCCTCGACACATCCCCGAGCGAGCGGCTAGAATGGTCACTACCAGCCCAATGCCGCAAGGAGCCCTCATGCGCTGCCCCATGTGCAACTCGCCCGACAGCCGGGTCCTCGAGAGCCGCCTGATCGAGGAAGACACCACCCTCCGGCGACGCCGGGACTGCGCCGGCTGCGGCAAGCGCTTCACCACTTACGAGCGGGTGGAGACCGCCCCTTTGATGATCGCCAAGCGCGACGGGACGCGCGAGCCCTTCGACCCGCGCAAGCTCGCCACCGGCCTGATGCGCGCCTGCGTCAAATCCGACGTCTCGGTCGAGGCCATCGAGCGCATCGTCGCCGAGATCGAGTCCGACCTGCACAAGCGCCACACCCGCGAGGTACCCTCCCAGGAGATCGGCGAGATGACGCTCGCGCGACTGCGCGACCTGGACGAGGTCGCCTACGTCCGCTTCGCCTCGGTCTACCGCAACTTCACCGGCATCGAGGACTTCATCCACGAGCTCAAGACGCTCCAGGCCACCGCCCTGACGCGCTAGAGCATCCCGCCCCGAAAAAGGATCCAACGCAATGACCGCTTCGAGCGCCCCGGAACAGATCAAGAAGCGCGACGGCCGGGTCGTCGCCTTCGACCGCGAGAAGATCGTCTCGGCGATCCTCAAGGCCACCAGCGCCGTCCACGGGGGCGATCGCCCCGAGGCCGAGGCCCTCGCGGCCCGGGTGGTCGCGACCCTCGAGGGCGCCTCGCCACGCGAGCTGCCCACCGTCGAGCGGATCCAGGACGCCATCGAGAAGGTCCTCATCGACGAGGGCCAGGCCCGCAGCGCCCGGGCCTTCATCCTCTACCGGGGCCGCCGCAGCCGGATCCGCGAGGCCAAGACCGAGCTGATGGACGCGGTCGAGGAGATCCTCGCCGAGGTGGAGAAGGGCGAGCCGGCCGTCGCGAGCTCCCCCAGCGAGAAGCTGCTGCGCATCGGCGCCACCGCGAGCAAGGAGTTCTACCTCAAGCGCCTCTTGCCCGAGGAGATGGCCGACGCCCACCTGAGAGGCGACCTGCACATCCAGGACCTCGAGCACTACGCCAAGGCCCCCAACTCCTTCGTGATCCCCCTCGATCGGCTCTTGGCCGAGGGCTATCGCACCCCCCACGGGCGGGTGCGCGCGCCCAAGCGCGCCCACTCGGCCGCATCCGTGGCGGCGCTCGCCCTCCAGGCCGCCCAGAGCGACTGCTTCGGAGGCCAGGTCTTCGATCGCTTCGACACGGCGCTCTCGCTGGCGCTGCCGGCCGAGACCACGGACCACGAGCTGGGGCAGGCCATGGAGGGGCTGATCTACAACCTCAACATGCTCCACAGCCGCAACGGCGGCCAGGTGCCCTACTCGACCCTGACCTTCGGCGCGGACCCGAGCCCCATGGCGCGGCGCGTCGCGCGCGCCCTGCTCGATGCCTACGAGGCGGGCCTCGGGCGCGGGGAGCCCGCGGTCTACCCCAACCTGGTCTTCCTGCACCGATCGGGCCTCAACGCCACGGAGGGCGACCCCAACTTCGACCTCCTGCACCGCGCCCTCGAGGTGGCGAGCACGCGCATGCAGCCGACCTTCGCCTTTTTGGACGCGCCCTTCAACCGCGACGAGGGCGGCGCCGTCACCTACCTGAGCGGCTGCGCGCGGATCGGTTTCGATCGCTTCGGCCACCTCGATACCGCCGGGCGCGGCGCGATCGCGACCGTCACCCTCAACCTGGTGCGCGCGGCCCTGCGCGCGAGGCGCGACGGGCTGGCCTTCGAAGCGCTGCTCGAGCGGCAGGCGAAGCTCGCCATCCGCACCCTTCACCACCGCTACGAGGTGCTCTCGACCCTCAAGGCCCACGAGCTCCCCTTCCTGATGGGCGAGGGGCTGTACGCCGAGGCCGAGGGGCTCGACGCCCAGGAGGCGATCGCCAAGGCCCTGCGGCACGGCCACCTGGCGCTGGGCTTCATCGGCCTGGCCGAGGCCCTCAAGGTGCTCGAGGGCGCGCACCACGGCGAGTCGGCGGCCGCCCAGGATCGCGGGCTCGGTGTCGTGTCGCTCTTGCGCAGGCTGGTCGACGAGGCGAGCGAGGAGCTCGACCTCAACGTGGTGCTGTACGCGCAGCAGGCGGAAAGGACCGCCGGCCGCTTCCCCATGCTGGACCAGGGGGACTTCGGTCGCGTCGCGGGGGTGACGGACAAGGGCTACTACACCAGCGCCTTCTCGCTGCCGGCGGATTGCGCCGTGAGCGCCGCGAACAAGATCGCGCTCGAGGCCCCGTACCACGCCCTGTGCAACGGCGGGCACCTGACCTCGATCGCGTTCGATGCCCCGGTCCAGGACGCAAGCGCCCTGGGCGCGCTCGTCGCCAGGATGAACGAGGCGGGCCTCGGGCACGGCGCCGTCAGCTTCCCGGTGGACCACTGCGCGAGCTGCGGCCACTCGGGGGTCATCCCCGCGGACTGCCCCGAGTGCCGGGCCGCGAGCGGCACGATCCGGCGCGTGCGGCGCGTGGCGGGCTACCTGGAATCGCTGGATCGGGTCCATCCGGGCAAGCTCGCCGAGCTCGCGGTGCTGGCCACGCATTGTGACGGATCCCTTTGATCTGCGAGCGAGGCTTCGCTATACTCGATCCGCAAACCCGGCGCCCATCGACCGTCCTCAGGAGATCCGCGTGGCCAGGCGACAAAGGATAGCCCCGCCGGTCGATCCCGGCTCCAGTCGCTCGACGCAATTGATCCTCTGGGTGGTGGTCGTCTACGCAAGCGTGAACCTGGCACACCTCGTGGTCCAGGAGTACCGCCTGCTCTACCAGGGCCACGTCTTGAACCAGGAGCGGATCCTCACCGAGGAGAAGGCCCGCAAGCTCAAGGAGGCGATCGAGTTCGCCCGCACCCCCGAGGGGGTGGAGCGCCTCGCCCGCAAGAACCTCGGCATGGCCCGGCCGGGCGAGCAGCCGGTCCGCTTCGTCGGCCCGAAGGAGGGCGAGAACACGCTTTAGTTTTTCCGGGGGCGTGGCGAAATGGCATACGCAAGCGACTTAAAATCGCTCGTCGCAAGACATGCGGGTTCAAGTCCCGCCGCCCCCACTCACCCATTCAAGGACGATCCGCGTGCGCAAGGTGCTCTTCATCCTGGGGGAACTGAACGAACAGGATCTCGACTGGTTGGCGACCAGCGGCTCGCCCCGGGCGATCGCTCCCGGCCAGTCAATCATCCGTCAGGGGCGGGTGATCGACTCGATGTTCATCGTCCTGCGGGGGGCGTTCTGCGTGGCGATCGAGGGCCAGGAGGACAAGCCGCTGGCCGTGCTCGGGGCCGGCGAGATCGTCGGCGAGATGTCCCTGGTGGACCACGGAGCGCCGTCGGCCACGGTGCGGGCGCTCGCGGACAGCCACGTGCTGGAGCTCCCGCGCGCTGAGCTCGAGCTGAAGCTGAAGCAAGACGTCGGGTTCGCCGCACGCTTCCACCGGGCGCTCGCGGTCTTTCTGTCCGATCGCCTGCGGAGCACCTTCCAGGCGCTGGGCGACGGGGCCTCGATCTCGCTCGACGAGCACGTCCTGGAGGACCGCGAGGTGGATCCCGCCGTGCTCGACAAGGTCGCCCTGGCGGGCCTGCGCTTCGACACCATGCTCCGGCGCCTCCTTCCGGAATAACCGCGATGTCCACCGCCCCACTCAAACCTCCCGCCTCGCGCGTACGCGGCGACCTTTCCGACGCGGAAAGGCTCGACGATCTGCTGGAGGTGGTGAGCCCCAAGGGCTGGATCGCGGTGGCCTGTCTTGCGGTCGTCACCGCGCTGATCATCCTGTGGGCCGTCTTCGGGACCATCCCCGTCACCGTGACCGGGCCGGGCCTCCTGACGCGACCCCACAAGGTCGTGGGGATCCAGGCCCTCGGCTCGGGCAAGCTCAAGGAGCTCCGGCTGGAGCCCGGGAGCCTGGTCGCGAGCGGCGACGTGGTCGCGACCCTCGAGCTGCCCGAGTTGAGCCGACAGCTCTCGGAGCAGGAAGCGAAGCTCGCCCTGCTCGATGCCCAGAGCGCGCAGACCCTCGACCTCCAGGCAAGCCAGAACACCCAGGAGGCGCGCGCCATCGCCGAGCAGGAGCGAAATCTACAGCGATTGATCGCGCAGGCCCGCGCCCTCGACGCGACGCTCAGGGCGCGCTTCGAGGACCGCCGGCACCTCTATCGCCAGCGCGCCCTGAGCGTCGACGCCATGATCGACGCCGAGCAGAGCTATCGTGCCAACCACGACAAGATCCCGGAGTGGGAGTCCCAGCTGCGGCAGCTGGGACTGCGCCGCAACCAGATGGCCAGGCAGTACGCGGAGCTGCGGACCGCCCGGGGCCTCCAGCGGCGCGATCTGGAGGCTGCGATCGCCGTGCTGAAGGAGCAGGCAGCGAACCAGGGCACGATCCAAAGCCGCTGCACGGGGCGCGTGCTCGAGGTCTCGGCCATGGTTGGCCAGGTGATCACGCCGGGCACGCGCCTTGCCACGGTGGCCGTCGAGGACGCGGACCAGCCCATGGTCGCCCTGCTCTACTTCCCGATCAGCGACGGCAAGAAGGTCCTAGCCGGCCAGATCGCCCAGACCACCCCCGACACCGTCAAGCGAGACCGCTACGGGGGGATCGTCGGCCGGGTGCTCACGGTTTCCCCTTTTCCCGTCACCAGGCAGGCCATGGCCAGCACCCTCGGCAGCGACGACCTGGCCGGAGCCCTCTCGAACGGGACGCCCCGGATCGAGGTCGCGGTCCGACTCGACCCGGACCCCTCGACGCGCAGCGGCTATCACTGGTCGGCCTCCGAGGGGCCGCCGATCCCCCAGACCCCCGGCACCACCGTCACGACCCGCGTGACGGTCGAGACCCTCTCCCCGCTGCAGCTCGCCATCTCGCTGATGAGACAGGCCAGTGCGATCTACTAGGCCGCGCACGCCCTTCCGAGCGCCGGCGCGCCTCGCCCGCACCCCGCTTCGCCTCCAGCTCGAGGCGGTCGAGTGCGGGGCCGTGGCCCTCGGGATCGTGCTCGCCTACTTCGGCCGAAGGGTGCCCCCCGGCGAGCTTCGCGCCGAGTGCGGGGTCTCGCGGAACGGCAACAGCGCCTCGAGCATGCTCAAGGCGGCGCGGCGGTACGGCCTGATGGCCAAGGCCTTCCACCTCGAGGCCGCAAGGCTGAAAGAGCTCCAGGTCCCGCAGATCGTGTTCTGGAACTTCACGCACTTCCTGGTGGTGGAGGGCTTCAGGAAGGGGACGGTCCACGTCAACGACCCGGCCCGGGGCCGCCGCCGGCTCTCGCTGGCCGAGTTCGAGGAGGGCTACACGGGCCTGGTCGTCCTGCTCCAGCCCGGGGCCGACTTCCAGAAGGGCGGCTCCGGGCTCGGGGTCATCGCCTCGCTCTACGGCCGGCTGAAAAGCGCGCGGCGGGCCCTGCTCCTGCTCATCCTGCTGGGGGCTCTGCTGGTCGTACCGGGCCTGGCCGTGCCGCTGACCACCCGCATCTTCGTGGACCACGTCCTGGTCCAGCAGCGCGCGGAGTGGGTCAACCCCCTGCTCATCGGAATGCTCGCGATCGCCCTGCTGACGGGCGTGCTCACCCAGCTGCGCCGGTACTACCTGAACCGGCTAAAGACGGCGCTCGCGGCGCGCATGTCGCGCGGCTTCCTACGCCACCTGTTGAACCTGCCGCTCTCCTACTACGCCCAGAGGTTCCCCGGATCGATCGCCATCCGCTTCTCGATCAACAGCCGCCTCGCCACCCTGCTCTCGGGCCGGCTGGCCACCACCGCGATCGACCTGCTGATGATCGTGTTCTACGGCGCCATGATGCTGGTGTACGACCCCCTTCTCTCGGGCGTCGTCTTCGCCGCAGGCCTCCTGAACCTCCTCGTCCTGGCATGGATCGGGCATCTGCGCGTGACCGCCAACATGCGCCTGGCCCAGGAGCAGGGCGAGCTTGCCGGGATCGGCCTGGCCGGCTTCCAGGCGATCGAGACCCTGAAGGCCTCGGCGAGCGAGGGGATCTTCTTCACCCGCTGGGCGGGGCACCATGCCAGGGCGCTCAAGGCCACCCAGCACCTCGCGGCCCTGGAGACCTCGGTGAGGGTGATCCCCAGCCTGCTCTCCTCGCTGGCCGCGGCGACGGTGGTGGTGGTGGGCGGCGCCAGGGTCATGGAGGGGCACCTCACCATGGGCATCCTCGTCGCCTTCCAGACCATGGTGGGATCGTTCCTCGGCCCCATCAACGGCCTGGCGAGCCTCGGCGCCTCGCTGCAGGCCGTGCTCTCCGACCTGGCCCAGCTCGAGGACGTGCTGGCCGAGCCGGCGGACGAGGCGAGCAAAGGGGCCCGGCCCGCCGAGTTCGAGGCGACCCGGCTGCGCGGCGCCGTCGGGGTGGAGGGGCTGACCTTCGGCTACAGCCCCACGGACCCTCCTTTGATCGACGACTTCTCCCTGGCCATCGCCCCGGGCCAGCGCATCGCCCTGGTGGGCGCCTCCGGCTCGGGCAAGTCCACGGTCGCGAGGCTGGTCGCGGGGCTCTACGCGCCCTGGTCGGGCGAGATCCGCCTCGACGGGCGATCGCGCCAGGAGATCCCCGAGGCGGTGCTCGCCCAGTCCCTCTCCATGGTGGAGCAGGAGGTGGTCCTCTTCTCGGGCACCGTCCGCGAGAACCTGACGCTGTGGGATCGCTCGGTGAGCGAGGCAGAGCTGCTGCGCGCCCTCGCGGACTCCGAGCTGCTGGAGGACGTGCTCGCCCTGCCCAGGGGGCTCGACGCCACCCTGCTCGAAGGGGGGATGAGCCTCTCGGGGGGGCAGCGGCAGCGCCTCGAGATCGCGCGGGCCCTGGTCCGGGACCCTGCGGTCTTGATCCTGGACGAGGCCTTCAGCGCCCTGGACGCGCGGACCGAGCGGCGAATCGACCGGAACCTGCGCGAGCGCGGATGCACCTGCCTGATCATCGCCCACCGGCTCAGCACCCTGCGCGACTGCGACGAGATCCTCGTCCTCGACCGAGGCAGGATCGTCGCGCGCGGCTCCCACGCGGAGCTCGCCGCAAAGCCCGGCCTCTACGCGGAGCTTATCGCCGAGGATCTCAGCGACGCGGAGGAAGAAGCCCATGCCTGAAGAGAGGCCTCCCGAGGCGCCCGGGCTGGAGGGCAACCGGCCCTTCCCCCTCGACGATCCGCTCCTCCTGGCCATGGTCGAGCGAGGGGAGATCGCCGTCTTCGCCCAGCCGATCGAGCCCGGCGGCTTGCCCGGCGCCCGGCGCCACCTCTTCACCGTCACCGCCGGCGAGGCGATCGGCGGGCTCGGCGCCCACGACGCCCGCTTCCGCGCGGTGGGAGTGGCCCTCGGCCCGGCCCTCCTGCGCCCCATCGGTCCGGAGGAAGGCGACGACCGCGAGGAATTCGCCCGGGCCGCCCTGGGGTGGTCGGCGCGCCTCGCCCATGCCCTCGCCCCCGCCCCCGCCCCGGCGAGCGCGGCCCCCGACGCCGGCCGGATCGCGCTCGCCGCGGGTGAGGCCGCGCGGATCGAGGGCAGCTGGGTGATGGCCGTGCGAGGGGAGGCCCGCTGGCAAGGGCTCGAAGAGGCGATCCTGACCCCCGAGCTCGGGCCGGTTCCCTTCGGGCCCGGCACGTGGCTCCATTCGCCCGGCGGGGCCGAACTGCTGGCCCTCGGCCCGCAAGCCCCCCTCACCGGCGCGCAGCGAGAGGCCGGCCTCCTGGCGCTGGGCCGCCTCGCGCGGCACGGGATCGATCGCAGGCTCAGCCAGTACCGAACAGCCGACGCCGAGCGGATCGGCCTGCGGCACGAGGCGGAGTCGCGCGCCGGGCGGCAAGCGAACCGCGCCCTCGCGGGGATTCTCGCCCCCCCCAGCGGCCCGGAGCCTGCCGGCGATCCTCTGTTTGCCGCCCTCTGCGCCATCGGCGCCTCGGCCGGCCTCTTTTTCCAGCCCGCGCCGGGCGAGGCCGCCGTGGGCTCCGATCCGCTCGAGGCGATCGCCCGCGCCTCGCACGTGCGCCATCGCCGGGTGCGGCTCAAGGGGGACTGGTGGCGCAGGGACAATGGTCCCTTGCTGGCCTACGCGCAGGACGACCGGCGGCCGATCGCCCTCTTGCCCGTGTCGCCGCGCCGCTACCATGCCCTCGACCCGGCCGCCGGCACGCGGCAGCCGGTCGACGCCGCGCTCGCGCTCGCGCTGCGGCCCCATGCGATCGCGTTCTATCCCCCCTTCCCCGACCGGCCCCTGGCCCCCCGGGACCTGCTCCAGTTCGCGTGGGGCCTGGTGCGCGTCGAGGCCCGCATGATCCTGTCGGTCGCGGCCCTCTCGGCCGCCCTCGGGATCGCCGTGCCCCAGGCCTCCTACTGGCTGCTCGCGGCAGTCATCCCGAGCGGGGACGAGCGCCTGCTGCTCGAGCTGGGCCTTGCGCTGTTCGTCATCTCGGCGGCGCTGCCCGTGCTGCGCTTGGTCCAGGACTTCGCCGTGCTGCGGGCCGAGACCACGGCGGAGGCCGCCCTCGACGCCGCGCTGTGGGACCGGGTGCTCGGCATGCAGCTTCGCTTCTTCAAGGAGACCCCCGCGGGGGATCTGGCCCAGCGGATGGGAAGCATCGGCCAGTTGCGGCGGGCCCTGATCCCCACCACGGTCCAGCTCGTGGTCAGCGGCGTCTTCTCGCTGACCCTTCTCGCGCAGCTCTTCCTGTACAGCGCGCCCATGGCCGTGGTGGCCCTGCTGGTCGGAGGGGGGATCGTGGCCTACATGGGGGTCTCGGCCGAGCTCGCCCTCCGCGAGCGCCGGCGGGTCGGCAGGCCCGCGGCAAACACCCAGGCGCAGGTGATCAGCTTCATCGACGGGCTGGCCAAGATCCGGGTGGCCAAGGCGGAGGCGCAGGCCTTCGCCAAGGTCGTGGCCTCCTACGCCGTCAACGAGCGAGAGGATTTCCTCGTCCAGCGCTTCCAGGATCGGCTGGCCGTCGTCATCGACGTCGCCCCCCTGCTGTCCATGGCCGTCTTCTACTCCGGCTTCGCCGCGCAGGCCTCTGCCCCCGGCGGCGTCTCCCAGATGGGCGCCTTCATCGCCTTCACCACGGCGTTCGGGGGCTTTTTTGCCGGCGCCATCGGGCTGGGCGGCGCCCTGAGCAACCTGATCGACACCCGGCGGAAGTGGAGGAAGCTGATGGCGCTGGTGAACGCCCCGCTCGAGACCCGGCGCGGCGGGGTGGATCCGGGGCCGCTCTCGGGGGCAATCCGGTTCAATCGCCTCTCCTTCCGCTACGGGCCGGCGAGCCCCTACGTGCTGCGCGACCTGTCGCTGCGGATCCAGGCCGGGGAGTTCGTCGCCCTCGTCGGGGCCTCGGGCTCGGGCAAGTCCACCCTGCTGCGCCTCCTGCTCGGCTTCGAGACGAGCGAGTCGGGCAAGATCTACCTCGACGGCAACGACTTCGCCGGGCTGGACCTCCACGCCGTGCGCCGCCAGATCGGAACCGTGCTGCAGCACGGGCGGATCAGCCGGGGGACGCTGCAGGAGAACGTCGCGAACGGCCACCCCCTCACCTACGACCAGGTGCGCGAAGCGTGCGAGGCGGCGGGGCTGGCCGAGGACCTCGCGGCCATGCCGATGGGCCTCTACACGGCGATCAACGAGGGGGGGAGCAACCTCTCGGCGGGCCAGCGCCAGCGCCTGCTCATCGCGCGCGCCCTGGCCCGCAAGCCGAGCATCCTGCTCTTCGACGAGGCGACCAGCGCCCTGGACGGCAGGACCCAGGCCCAGGTCACCCGGCGCCTGAGGCAGCTCAGCTGCACCCGCGTGGTCGTGGCCCACCGCCTCAGCACCATCCGCCAGGCCGATCGCATCGTCGTGCTGGAGGGGGGCGCCATCGTGCAGGAGGGGAAATTCGAGACCCTGAGCCGGGAGCCAGGCCCGTTCGCCGACCTCATGGGGGGCCAGCTCCGATGAGAGCCCTCGTCGTGGCCATGGCATGCGTCTTCTTCGCCGCTGGCACCCCGGCCGTCGGGGCCGAGCCCCGAGGCGAGGACCCCGCGCTGTCGCTGCGCGAGGCGATAGCGCGGGCCAGACTCCACCACCCGTCGCTCAGGGCGAGCCGCCTGCTGCTCGACCAGGCGCAGGCGGCCGCTCGCTCGGCCGAGGCCGAGAAAGGCCCCCGCCTCACCCTGACGAGCGCCCTCTCGGGCTCCGGGCAGGGGGAGAAGGCGCCCCAGGGAGGCTGGGACACCAAGCTCGCCGTGAGCCAGCCCCTGTTCGATGCCTTCAAGGCGCAGGACGCCCTGCAGCTGGCATCGCTGTTGCGCCTCAAGGCCGAGTCGGATCTCGCCGCGAGCGACCTGGCTCTCCAGTACGACGTGAGCCGCTTCTACCTGGAGGCCTTGCGCGCGCAGGCCCAGGTCTCGGCCGCCCAGCTTGATATCGCGCGCGCGCGGTCCCAGGTGGGGGTGGCCAAAGCCCGCCTCCGGGGAGGAGCCGGCACCGAGCTCGACGTCTTGCAGGTGGAGGCCCTGCTCGCAAGCGCCCAGGATCGCCGCCTGCAGGCCCAGGCGACCCACGAGGCCGCCCTGAACGCCCTGGAGGCGCTCGTGGGGCAGGCGCCGCAGAGCCTGCGGCCGGACCCCGGCACGGCCCTGCTCCTCGTGACGGTGGATGGCGCCGGCGCCTCGGCCGCCCTGCTCCAGCGGCCGGATCTCCGCACGCTCGAGATCAACCGCCGGATCCAGGAGCTCACGGCGGTGCAGCGATCCCGAGCCAAGCTTCCGACCCTCGAGGCCGGGGGGAACGTCGGGGCCAGCCCCTTCGGCGGGGCGAGCTACGGCGTGACGGGCACCCTGAGCTGGGGCGTGTTCGACGCGGGCCGCCTCGACGGCCCGATCGCGCAGGCCCGCCTCGAGGCCGAGCGGGCCGCCGCGCTGCTGGAGGCCGGGCGGCTCTCGGCAATCCTCGAGATCCGCCGGGCCCAGGCGGCGCTGCGCACCAGCGAGGAACGCGTCGAGCTGACCGGGCAGCAGCAGGCCGCCTCGGCCCGGGCGCTCCAGCTCTCCCTGCTTCGCTTCGAGCGGGGGGTGGGCACCAGCCTGGAGACCCTCCAGGCGCTGACCTCGCTCAACCAGGCCCAGAGCGCCGCGATCGCCGCGAAGTTCGACGACTACGCGGCCAGGCTCAAGCTGACCCAGGCGCTGGGCCTGCCCGTGGAAGCGATGCTCGCAAGCGAGTGAGCGGGTCGCGCCGGGGCTTCGCCTTTCCCGGGTTTTTGTGAAGAGCCGCCCAGCCGTGGTACGATGAGGGACGGGTGGTGGAACACTAGAGGACCGACTTAGAGAGTTACGTGCAGCGAATCGAGAGCCTCCGCAAACGGCAAAGGACCCAATCCCTCGCGATGCAATTGCTCGTGGTGGTGATGGCCCTCGCTGTGACGGCCCTCTTCTCGATCGTGCCCTTCAAGGTCCCCCGCGTCTACTTCTTCCCGATCGACCTCCAGGTCAAATCCCAGCAGCCTCCCGTCTTCAAGACGATCCATGCCCCGGTCTCCGAGAGCCTCGACGGCACCATCAACGGGACCGCCCAGAAGCGCATGGACATGGACCCCCACGCGGACGTGCTGCTGAGCGTCGCTCTGCTCTTCGCGGGCCTGCGCTGCCTCGCCAGCCTCCCGGGCTGGACGGCCCGGGGCGTCTGCGTTCCGCGCGCCGTCCACTACAGCCTTCGCGCTCCGCCGCTCGCGGCCTGACGCGATCCCGCCGACACCTTCATTCATTTGCGCCATGCCGAGCCGCCCTGCGCGGCGTAGCATGACGTTGCGATGAACCCCGCCGACCCCGCACCGCGAGGGCGTCCCTGGTGCCATGCGCGGATCGCCACGACGCGACCCATCCCTTCGCAACCAAGGAGGAGCGTATGGAACTCTTTCCCCTGCTGAAGGACCTGGCGGCGGTCCTCTCGGCGGCCCTCGTCATGGGCTTCATCTTCTTCAAGCTCAAGCAGCCGGTCATCATCGGCTACCTCGTCGCCGGCCTCATCGTCGGCCCCTACGGCCTCAAGTTCGTCTCGGACATGCACACCATCGAGACCTTCTCCGAGCTGGGCGTCATGCTGCTCATGTTCGCCCTGGGGGTCGAGTTCTCGTTCTCCGAGCTCAAGCCCGTCAAGAAGCTCGCCATCCTGGGCGGCAGCGCCCAGATCCTGCTCACCGTCGGCCTGACGACGGTGGCCGCCGGCTGGTTCGGGATCGCGCTCGGGACCGGCATCCTGCTCGGCTGCATGATCGCGCTGTCGAGCACCATCATCGTCCTCAAGGTCCTGATGGAGCGCGGCGAGATCGACTCGGTCCACGGGCGGGCGATCCTCGGCCTGCTCATCGTCCAGGACCTCTCGGTGGTCATCATCATGACCATGATGCCCAACCTGGGCGACCCCGCGAAGATCCTGGGCTGGCCCATGCTCTTGGCGCTCGGCAAGGCGGCGCTCTTCCTCGCGACGGTGGTGCTGCTCGGCACCCGCCTCTTCCCCGTCATGATGAAGAAGGTCGCGAGCACCGGGAACAAGGAGCTCTTCCTGCTCTCGGCCATGATCCTGTGCTTCGGGACCGCCGCGGCCTCCTTCCTGATCGGTCTCTCGCTCGCGCTCGGCGCCTTCATCGCGGGGATCGTCGTCAGCGAGTCGGACCACAGCCACCAGATCCTCGCCGACGTGCTGCCGCTGCGCGATCTGTTCGCGACCCTGTTCTTCGTCTCGGTCGGCATGCTGATCAACCCGGGCTTCCTGGTGGCCCACCTGGGCGCGGTAGCGCTCCTGGTCGCTGCGATCGTCGTCGGCAAGACGCTCCTGGTCTTCGGGATCGCGCGAGTCTTCGGCTACTCGGGACGCACCTCGCTCGCCATCGGCCTGGGCCTCGCCCAGATCGGCGAGTTCACCTTCATCCTCGCCAAGCTCGGCCAGCAGCAGGGGCTCATCTCGGCGTCCCTCTTCTCGCTGATCCTCACCGGGGCGCTGGTCACCATCCTGATCACGCCGCTCCTGATGCAGGCGGCGACCCCCATGTACCTGGGGCTCGCCAAGATCCCCTGGCTCCGTCGCGCGCGCCCCGCGGGCGCGAAGGCCCCCCTGGCCACCGGCGACCTCGGGGGGATGGTGGATCACGTGGTGGTCTGCGGCTTCGGGCGCGTCGGCAGCAACCTGGGCGAGGTCCTCATCCGGCACGGCTACCCGGTGCTCGTCATCGACACCGACCAGAACCTCATCCAGGACCTTCGAAGGCGCGGCGTCTCGTGCATGTACGGCGACTCGTCCAACATCGAGGTGCTCAAGCACGCCCAGCTGCCGCTCGCGAAGCTCTTCATCGCGGCCCTTCCCGACGCGACCAGCTGCCGGCTCGCGGTCAAGAACGCCAAGCAGCTCAACCCCCAGCTGGACGTCCTGGCCCGCGCCCACCGCACCCAGGACATCAGCGAGCTCTACGGCCTGGGGGCCGACGAGGTGGTGCAGCCCGAGTTCGAGGCGAGCATCGAGGTCATCCGCTACACCCTCGCCAAGCTCGGCTACACCACCCGCGAGCTGTATCGCTACGCGCACCAGATCCGCCAGCAGCGCTACCGCCAGTTCGAGGACACCTTCGACCCCTCGATGGTGCTCGGCCTCGAGGAGGCGCTGGGGGCGGCGGATCTCGTCTGGTTCGACGTCAAGGCCGACTCGCCCCTGAGCGGGCAGAGCCTGCGGAGCCTCGATCTGCGCAACCTGCTGGGCCTGAGCGCGATCGCCATCCGGCGCCAGGGGGAGGTCGTCCCCAACCCGGACCCCGACGACACCCTCTTCCCGGGAGACGGCCTGCTCGTCATGGGCCCCCAGGCCCAGCTGGACAAGCTGAGCGCCCTCACCAGGCCGCCCTCGCTCTGAAACCGGGGGCCC
>DATNQI010000059.1 GCA_036704125.1 Pantanalinema sp.
GGGCCCTGACGTTGAAACGTCAGGGCCCGCCTGCTTCTGAGAGCGTGGAGTTCAGGTGCCGGGCACGATGGACTCGGTTTCGTGCGTGATCGTGCCATCGGTGACCTCGAGGCTGCTGGTCCCCTCGGCCTTGAAGAGGCGGTCGATCAGCTTGACCGGCACGCTGGTGATGGTGGGGGTCAGGCTTCGATCGACCCTGATGGTGCGGTACGAGTTCGCGTCGGTCGTGGAGATGAGGTCGTCGGTCGCCTCGCTGGTGCCCTTGTAGGCGAAGGCCTTGATCCGGTACGTGGTCTTGCGGTGCAGGCTCTTGAAGGTCACCGGCTTGTCGATCGCCGTGCTGCTCACGTCCGCCTGGACCTGGCTGGCGCCGTCCATGACGGGGCTTGGGGTGCCGCTGGCGTCCAGGGTGTAGAGCTTGAGGGTCACGCGGGCGATGCTGGCCTTGGTGTAGGCCGTGAGGGTCGATTGGGTGCGAAGCCCGCCGTCCTGGACGGCGCTCACCACCGAGAGGCTCGCGTCTCTCCCGGCGAGGTTGCCGGCCAGAGGGACGGCGCAGCCGGCGAGGAGCATGGCCGCGGCGCTCATTACAGCCCATTTGAATTTCATCTGAGGTTCACTCCGTGACGCGAGGGGAAGCTACTGTCGGGGCTGGCCGGGTTCGATGACCTCGTCCACGTTGGTGAGGGTGCCGTCGTCGAACACGATGCTGCTGGTGGCCTCGGCCCTGAAGGGCCGATCGGCGAGCTGGACCCTCAGCTCGCCCACGGTAGGCCGCTCGTCCGTATCGACCTGCACGTCGAGGCTGGAGCTGGCCTCGAACGAGATCAGATCGCCTTCGGCCTCGCCGGTGGCCTTGTAGGCGTAGGCCTTGATCCGGTAGCGGGTGTTGGGGTGCAGGTTGACGAAGCCGACCGGGGTGCCGAGGTCGGCCTTGAGGACGTCCTTGGTGATGGGGCGGCCGTTCGCATCCGCGATGGCGCTCTCGCCGGTGTCGTTGACCCGGTAGAGCTTGAGCAGCAGGTGCACGACGTCGTCCTGGCCGTAAGGCATGATCCCTGCCGTCTGGGTGCGGTAGGCGCCGCTGGCCAGCTGGGTGCGGATCTGGAGGCTGGCCTTCCCCTCGGCGGGCCGGGTGGGCGTGCCGAAGGGAAGTTGGGCGCAGCCGGCGAGGGCCACGGCGGCGACGAGGGGCAGGATCAGGCGGATGGCTGACATGGGATGGGTCTCCTTCGAGGAGTCGATCGGCCTTGCGGAGGAGGGCGCGTCGGCCGCCCCCGAGGGTGGGTGGCCAACAGGACATGAGAGTGCTAATCGCAGCAAGCTTATTCAAGAGAAGCAATCGGCGACAAGAGGGCTAGCCCCCCGGTTTCGACACGCTCGAGAGGGCTAGCCCCCGCCCTGCTTCCTGCACGACGCGACGGACCGCCCTGAGGCGGTCCGTCGTGAGGGGGATGAGGGGAGATTTACGGGCGAGGGCTCGCCCAGCAGCCTCGCCTCTTCGAGAGCTGCTGCCACCCGCCGCCAGTCGCCCTTCTCTTCGAGGGTCCCCGGCGCGGTCCGCTGAGACCTGGAAGCCTGCTTGCAGTGAGCACGAGTGGAGCCCCAGGATCTACGCAACCAAGTTATCCCTGATGCTGTGTCGCTTACTCCAGGGCACTGGCCGGATTCCGTATTGTCCAAGGGCCTCGGTGACGCCCGAGGGAATCTTGTGCTCGTCGTCGTTGAGAAATGCGATCAACTCCGCGTTCGGGGGGCGAACCTCCCGGGAGTCGACCCAGGCAAAAGCCAAGTTCTGAGCGGAGTCGCGAGCAGGCCGGTTGATGGCCTTGACGATTCTCTCGGGCTTTTTCTTGGAATGAGGGATCACGAAGTCGAAGTGGTGGCTGAACCCGCTCTTGCCAGTGAAGTTCACGGATGGCGCGTAACGGATGTCATTGTCTTCAAGCCACGCCTGCACGTCCTCCAAGAAGAGACTCTGCACCTGGCCAGCAGCCAGCACGAATAGGTCGTTGACAGTCACCATGGCCTGAACCAGTGAGTGCTTGCGATGGGGAAAGTCTTCACGCGTAGCTTGGACGCAGAGGGCATCGTCCAGAAGTTGAACCCCATGGCCGTTGAGGATGGTCTGAAGCAAGGCGAGACGCTTGGGGGTCTTCAGTTCGCACCCCGACATGCGAAGATCATCGAGGGTGTAGCCATCATCGGTCAGCCAGAATGTGCCGTTCTCTTCCTTGAGGTAGATTACCAAGCGATCGTTGTGCCGATCGAGAAACGGCGTCTGGATCTCCACCCACCCGTTGACATCACGCAACGCCGTCCGGTCTTTCAACCAGTCGGTGTAGGAAACGATCAGCCGTCGGGCCTCCGAGAGCATCAAACCCACCCTTGCTGCATGCGTGGAGGGAGCGTGATATTACAATACCCCATGAAATCGAGTAACGTCCGCTCAGTATCCTCGGGATTGGAGAAAACGTCTGGCAGGGGGAACGCCCACTTGTCGCCGTATCCCTCCCGGTAGAGGTGGATGTGGGGCGGTGGGACCTCGGTTCCATCCGGGTTATCGTGAGAGGGACCTCGCAGATCGACTCGCGCCAAGATTAGCGAGACCCGACCTCGGTTCTGGAAGGTACGTCGCACCAGATCTATCCGGTAGCGCTTCACGTCAAGAACGAACTCTTCCTTGAGGTCGGTTGACTGCAAGGGGATCTGCACGGACGTGCCGTGCGCGGGATACTCCCACACCTTTTCATCGACCCTCTGTTTTTCGACTGCGAGGAGGGCGTCTGCGAAGGCTTGCGAAACGTGCTTGTCAGCCATTTGGGAAAGACCTCCACAGTCTCGTAGTGCCCCGGTCGGGCAGGCCGATCGGGATGTCCACGGCGATGATTTCGTAGTGGCCGCTTACGACTTCTTTGAAGGTCCTGGCCAGGTGGATGGTCACGGACCCAGGCGGATCAGTGTCCTCCCAGGACGCCACTACCCAGCCGCTCGAGCAGCCATCAGCCCCCGCAAACCTCATGAACGGCCCGCCAGTTTCGCCAGCTCGAACCAAACGGCCTCGTCCCAAAACCCGCTCGCAGCCCCAGAGGTCGAGGGTGCCACGAAGATCTGGGTCGCCCCGATGTGGCACCCGGCCTGCAGCCCGAACTCGACCTTCTTGACCTGCAGGTAGGCCATCGTCGCCTGCTTCCCGTTGAAGCAGATCACCTTGGGTTGGGCCTCAAGGATCCGCTGCTCGAACCCCTCGCGGTCGTAGTCGGCCTTTTGCAGGGTGTGGTCCATCCCTGCCTTACCCTTCACCAGGTCGGTCAGGCCGATGCCGAACTCGGGCAGCTGGACGTACTCCTCGGGCTTGAGCTGTCGTGGGGTGAGGCCCGCCCGATGCAGGGTGCGCCAGAACTTGTTTCCGGGGCCTGCGTAATAAGCCTGGCGTCGGGCGGACTCCGTGCCGGCTGCCGTTCCACAAAACACGAGGTCAAGCCCAGGGTGCAGAAGGTCAGTCAGCACGGTTACCCCCTTGCCTCGGTCAGCTCTCGTGGCTTCCGGCCCCGCCGCGCCTTGGGCACGACCGCCTCGGCCCTTTCGCCCCGGATGCGATCAAGCAGAGCTGACGCGGGCTCGTCGTTGGGATCCTGGGGAACCAACTCGCCACGGAAGGCCTTGGCGAGGATGGACTGGGTTAGGGTTTCTAACCCATCAAGAGTTATTCCGACCGTTTCCCTTACTTGGCCTCGGGACATCAGGGCTCTCTCAACCACGGCGACGATGTGGCGCTGCTCTTCGAGAGGTGGTACTGGTATCGTGAGCGCCCTCAACTTTGAGCCGTTGATGTTGGCTTGTCCCACCTGTTGGTTAATGTTTTCGCCCACCCAGGCGCGGCCGAACGGAGAGTTGATGTACATCGAGACAATCTGGGGGAGGCATCCCCGGACCCGGACCCTAATCAGGTAAGAAGCGAACGAAACAGGTCCGTCAGCGCCTTCGAATACGGCAGTCTTTCCAACTAGCTCAGGGCTGTTTGTCCGGTTGAACAAGATGTCCCCGGCCTCTAGGAATAGCTCAGGAAACTCATCGTGGTCTGCTGGGAGGTACTTCAGTCCTTCCATCAACAAGGTGCCGTCCACGATATTGCCCATCCTCAGGACTGGGATGCCGGACGGATCCTCGTAGGTCTTGGCTGACGATCCGTACTGGGTGAGCACCGCAAGTTCGTCTACAGTGGCCCAACACCACCCCTCGGGCAGCGACGGTAGACCGTCAGACTCGGGGGCAAGGGGATCTTCGTACTTCGCTCTTGATGGGTCCTTCCCCTTCGTCCGTAGGTTCTTCTCCCACTTCCGATACCGCTCCTGGCGAATCCGATCCAGAAGGACCGACGCGGGCTCGACATCCGGGTTCTTCGCCCTCCACTCCGCCGTGAGGTCGCCCCGGAAGGCTGCGGCCAGCACCGATTGCCTGAAGCGGTCCAGAAGGGCGGGGATGGCATCCAGGGCTTCTCGGGCGCGGTGACTTCGGGCGGTCAGCTCCGTGATTTTGGTGACGATGTGGCGCTGCTCGTTGAGGGGAGCAACCCGAAGTTTGATCCCAGCCAAAGCCTTGAGGTAGATCCCCTTTTGGGCGGTACCCTTAGCTTCAGCTTCAAGTTGGGTTTGAATGATTGGGCTATCGAGCTGAAACTTGAGAAATTCTGGGATTACTCCCTGAGGAGCCAGAACCGCAACGCTACGTTGGAGAGTAAATGGCTGGATACTATGAGGCACAATTGCAGTTCGCCCAATCGTTCCCACAATCGTTAGAAGTACATCGCCTGGACTAACTTGAGTTCGGGCGTGTTCAACCTTGAAGCTCTGCTCTGAGATAAACCGATACTTTGTAAATTGGATCTGCCCTTCATCGATATTTCTTGCACTGAGCATCGGGAAGCCGAAATCGGCCTCCTTCGGGGGATTGTGCGATCCATCGACTAGCTTGGTAGTCAGTTCGCCCAGAGATGCTTCTGCCCAGCCAGTAGGAAGCTTTGTTGCTAGATCAGTCATCGTCAGTTAGGCTTCCACATTTGTCGCCGGCTCTGCCAGCAACTTGCTCAGCGCCTCCATCTCCTCTAGCGCTGTCCGCAGGTTTTCCATGATCTCGGTGGCGATCACCTCTGGGGTGGGCAGGTCTTCGGAACTCTCAACGCTGTCATCCTTGAGCCACGAGATGTCGAGGTTCTCTCCCCGGGCCTTGATCTGCTCGCGAGTGAAGTAGCGGAACCGCCCTTGCTCGCCCTGGTAAACACGAGGACTCTGGCCAAGCGGATTGTCGCCATAGGCCTCCTCGAAGGGCTTGAAGTGCTCGCGGGTCAGCGGGGTCCGCTTCCCGAACGAGGGCATATTGGTCCGCAGGTCGTAGACCCAGACCCCCGGGGTGTTGCCCTTGTCGGTCTTGCCCCTAGTGAAGAACAGGACGTTGGTCTTGACCCCCTGGGCATAGAAGATGCCTGTGGGCAGCCGCAGGATGGTGTGCAGGTCGCACTTGTCCATCAGGTCGGCGCGGATCTGGGCGCCGACGTTGTCCTCGAAGAGCACGTTGTCGGGCAGGACAACCGCCGCCCGGCCGCCCGGCTTCAGGCTGCGGTAGATGTGCTGAAGGAAGGCGAGCTGCTTGTTCGAGGTCGGGAAGGTGAAGTCGTCCCGAGTGGGAAGCCCTCCGCCTTTCTTGGTGCCGAAGGGCGGATTGGTGAGGATCACGTCCGCCTTCGGCAAGGCTGCGCCCTGGGGCGAGAGGGTGTCGCCCAGCAGGATGTCGCTCTGGATGTCGTGCAGCATCGCGTTCATGAGGGCGAGCCGATGGACCACAGGTCCAAGTTCCATGCCGTAGAAAGCCTCTCGGCGCTGGAACTCCTGCAGCTTCTCGCTCAAGTCGAAAAGGTCGTCGGTGATCTCCTTGATGTAGCGATCGGCGGCAACAAGGAAGCCTGCAGTTCCGGTTGCCGGATCCTGAACTCGCTCTCCTGCTTGTGGCTTCACCAGGGCAACCATGCTGTCGATAAGTGGCCGAGGCGTGAAGTATTGCCCCGCACCAGACTTGGCCTCGCTCATGTTCTTCTCAAGCAGGCCCTCGTAGAGGTCACCCAGGCCCTCGTGACGGGCGCTGTACCAGTCCAAGTCGTCGATCGAGTCGGTCAGCTTCTTCAGCGTGGTCGGCTTGGTCAGCATCGTCGAGGCGTTGGCGAAAATCGCTTGCACTCGGCCCGACCCGTGAGAACCAAGATGGATCAACATCATTCGATAGAAGGTCAGCTGATCGATGCCATCCTTGCTATCCAGGTCCTGCCAACGATAGCCCTCGGGGAGCTGGTCCTCGGTGCCGACTTCCTGCGCCATCTTGAGAAAGAGCAGGTAGGTCAGTTCGGTAACGTAGGCGAGGTACGAAACACCGTCGTCCCTAAGGACGTGGCAGAGGCTCCACAGCTTCTGGACGATATCCTGGGTCGTGCTCATCCGGTTCTATCCTGCATCTTTCCAGACCTGCTCTTGCAGGTCGCCGAGTATCATTTCAAGCTGGCCCTCGAACATCTTGTCGATCCGGGCGAAGCCACCGCTGGCCTTGAACTGGCCGCGATCGAGGGCCTCGCGATCGACGATCGTCTCCTGCTTGAGCTGGCTACCGATCCGCTCGAGCCACTTCCGCTGGGGCTCGGTCCAGTAGCGGCTGGCGACGATCTTCTTGACGGCCCGCTCCACCCGCTCCGCGTAGGGCACGAGGGGCGAGCCCAGGGCTCGCTGGCGGATGAACCCGATGATCGAGGCTGCGATGTCCTCGTTGGTCATCTCCTGCCAGGCCGTCTGAAGGGCTGCCTCATTGTACCCCGCCTGGTCCAGGGCCAGCTTCAGCTCCTTGAGCTGCGCGCGGGTCAGGTCGCGCGGGCGCTGGGTGACGATCGAAAGGGCGGGGATCAGGTTCATGTTGTCGCGGATGAACGCCGTGAACGACTCGAGGTAGTCCTCGGGACGGGTGGCGTTGCCGTAGCCTCGCTCCACTCGGCGCAGCTCATCCTCATGGTGGGAGATGAGGAGCGTGGGGCCGTCCCCGGTCCTCACCCGGTCGAGAAACAGGGCCAGGTCCTGGTGCGTCTTGAACCAGGTGGACGATCCTGCGGGCCCCTGCGACCTCAGGTGGGCGATCAGGGCGGCTGGGTTCATACCTGCAAGGGTCTCGAATCCTTCGTGACCCTTGAGCCTCTTGGCCTTGCGCTGGAGCTTGGCAAGCAGCTGGTCGTGGACCTCTTGCTGGGCCTGCGCGTGAGTCACCGATTTCAGCTCCTCGACGAGCTGCTCGAACGTGATCGTGGGGGTGGTGACCACCGGCTTCATGGTCGAGACCGGGGCCAGGGCCTTGTAGAGGTCCACCGCGTCGAAGATGCGGAAGCGATCTTTGCCGATGTCGTCGCACAGGCGGGTCGCGCGGCCCAGCATCTGCTCGTAGAGGATGCGGCTACGGACAAGGCGGATGAAGACCAGGTTGACGATCTCGGGAACGTCGATGCCCGTGGTCAAGAGGTCCACCGTCACCACGACCTTGGGGTGCTGCTCGTTCTTGAAGCGGCGGATGAGCCCCAGCGGGTCGTCGGCCGAGCCCGTGATCTTGACGATGGCGTCGTCGTCGATCCCGCCGTGCTGCTCCTCGTAGGCCTCCTTGAGGAGCCTGACCACGAGGTCCGCATGGCTGTCGGTGGCGCAGAAGAGCAGCGTCTTTCCCGGTAGCGAAGGGTCGATGTGCCGCGCCAGCTCGCGGCAGACCACCCGGTTGAAGTTCTCGGTGACTACCTTCCGGTTGAAGGCGTCCACCTCGAGGGCGACCTCATCGGGCGCCTGAAGCAGATCCACGGTGTTGAGCCGGACGTTGTAGACCGGGATCGGCTCGCCCACCTTCCAGACGATGCCGTCCTCGGCCAGGCCCGTGACGATGCGGATGGGTGGCTCATGGTCGACCAGATAGCCGTCGATGACCGCCTGGCGGTAGCTGTACTGGTACACCGGCGCGCCGAAGATCTCGGTGGTGTGCAGGGCGGGCGTGGCGGTCAGGCCGATCTTCACCGCGTCGAAGTGGTCGAGCACCCGCCGGTACTTCGAGAAGTAGTCCTCCTCGCTGCGGAAGGTCAGCTCGGTCTCCGAGAGGTCCTTGTCGAGGTTGTAGCCCCGGTGGCACTCGTCGATCACGATGCAGTCGTAGAGGTCCACGGGAAAGGGGCGGTCCTCGGTCGAGGGGTAGAGGATCCGCTTGACCATGCCCTGGACGGTGGCGATGTGCAGCCGGGTATCGGCATCGGGCACCATGTCGCCCATCCCCTTGACGTCGTAGATGTCGGAGAAGGTTTGAAGGTTCTCGAGCCGGACGTCCTTGAAGGCGTTGAGGGTCTGCTCCCCGAGCGCCGACCGGTCCACCAGGAACAGCACGCGACGGAAGCGCTTGGCCTTTGCGAGGCGGTAGATGAGGCCGATGCATGTGCGGGTCTTCCCCGTGCCGGTGGCCATCGCCACGAGCATCTCCCGCTGGCCTTGGATGATGGCCTGCTCGACGGCCCGGATGGCCTCCTTCTGGTAGTCTCGCAGGTCGAGGTAGGAGAAGGCCTCCGACGCGAGGGCCTCGTTGGAGCGATCGACGTCCTGCTCCAGGAGACCCAGCAAGCCTTGGGGGGTGTACCAGGCCTCGAGGGGATAGGGGTGGTTCTGAGCCCGCCGGGCATCCAGGAACCAGACCCCGCTCTTCTCCTTCAGTTGCCGCAGGAAAGGTCGCCCGTTGGTCGAGTAGAGGAACGGGATCTTGTACTCGCCCCACGGTCCCCCCGGGGCGGCTTCACCCGCGGATGGCTTGTAGGTCTTGCTGTAGCGCTTCGCTTGACGGATGTAGGCGGCCACATCCTTGTTTCGGCGCTTTGCCTCCACCACCCCGAGGGGCAGGAGGCCCGCGAACAGGACGTAGTCTGCGGGCCCGCTCTCGGTCGGCCACTCGGCGATGGCGAGGTTCTTGCCCTTCTGGGGGCGAACACCCTTGGCATAGGTGAGGTTCTGGGTATCGACCTCCCATCCGGCCTCGCGGAGTTGCTGGTCGATCAGGCGGCGGGTGTCCGCTTCGTCGATGTCGAGGTGCTGACCGGCCTCCACGGCCTGGGCAACGAGCTGCGAGATGGCCTCGGCGGGGCTGGAGGCAGCCTTGGCCTGCACGGCCTCGAGCTCGAGGGTGAGGCGCTGGCGTTCGGCCTGGAACTGCTCCTCGGCCTGCTTGGCGGCGGCCTCGAGTTGCTCGCGCTCGAGGGCGACGTGCTGCGCGCGGGCCTCGGCTTCGAGGCGCCGCAGGGCTTCCTCGCGGGCCGTGTCCTGGGCGGCGGTGGAGGCCTCGCGGGTCGCCGCAAGCTCCTGCTGCAGGCGCTCGATCTGCTCGGCCAGCTCGCGGGCCCCGTCGGCCGGCCGAGCAGGAAGCCTGAACGGCTCGGGCTTGAAGGCCCGCTCCTTGCCGAAGGCCTGGTGGAACCAGACCGCCAGGGCGCGGGCCATCCTCAGCTGGTGCAGGGCCTCGTCGTACTCGCCCCTGAGCGAGTGCGCGGCCCCGTTGCCGGCCTTGCGGATCCCGTGAAAGAGGTTGGCCACGTCGGGGGCCAGGACGTTCCGATCCCGCATCCGGTCGAGGATGTCCTTGAAGGAGTCCTCGGTCGAGGTGTAGAGGCCGATCCTTGCGGCGACCATTTGCGCCAGGATCTCGGCGTACTGGCGCAGCTTGATGAGGCAGGTGTTCGGGTCGTCGGCCAGGTAGCGCTCGGCCAGCGTGGCAGTGGTCACCAGGCGAGGCGAGTGCTCGGCCAGGAACGAGAAATTTGATTGGACCGTGGTCGTGCTGTCGCTCATCCGGCTCCCCGATCGCCACTACCCAAGGCTCGCTTGGTTATTGGCAATTATCGCCGGACAGGACAGTCAGATCAAGAGAGTCTTGTGTCGCAATCAGGTCAGGCGTCGGTCCGGTTATTGGACGTTCTGAGGGCTCGCCTGCGGAGCGCCGAGCGCGCCGAGGGCGAAGCGGCGGTGAAGGGCCCGCACGGCATCCTCGGCTCGGGAGCGGTCGATCACGCACGAGACCTTGATCTCGGAGGTCGAAATCATCTGGATGTTGATCCCCGCGTCGGAGAGGGCCTCGAACATGGCGGCCGCGGTGCCCGGGTGATTGATCATGCCGGCGCCGACGATGGAGACCTTGGCCACGTCGCCGGCCGCGATGACGCCCGAGGCGCCGAGGCTCTCGGCGACCTCGTTGACGATCCGCCGGGCCGAGGCCAGGTCCCCCTCGGCGACGGTGAAGGCGATGTCGGTGCGATCCGAGCCGTGTGCCGCATGCTCGGTCTGGATGATCATGTCCACGTCGATGTGCTGCTTGGCGAGCGCCCCGAAGAGCTGAGCGGCCACCCCGGGCCGGTCTGGGACCTGGAGGACGGCGAGCTTGGCCTGCTTGAGGTCCGCGGTGACGCCGGTGACCGGGTTCAACTGTTCCAACTGATCCACCCCCTTGACGACCGTCCCGGTCCCCTCGTTGAAGCTCGAGCGGACGCGCAGGAACAGCTTGGCGTGCTTGGCGTACTCGACCGAGCGCGGGTGCAGGACCTTGGCCCCAAGGCTTGCCAGCTCGAGCATCTCGTCGTAGGAGATCTCGGGGTGCATCCGGGCGTCGGGCACCATGCGCGGGTCGGCGGTGTAGACCCCGTCCACATCGGTGAAGATGTCGCAGAAGTCGGCCGAGAGGGCCGCCGCGACGGCCACCGCGGTCGTGTCCGAGCCGCCCCGGCCGAGGGTGGTGATGGCGCCCCCCTCGCTGACCCCCTGGAAGCCCGCGACCACCACGACGTAGCCCTCCGAGAGCAGGTCCTTCATGCGCCGGGTGTCGATGGTCTTGATGGGCGCGTTGCGGTGCACCGGCTCGGTGGTGATCCCTGCCTGCCAGCCCGTGAGGCTCACGGCGCTCACCCCCTCCTCGATGAGGGCCTGGGCGAGCAGGGCGATGGAGACCTGCTCGCCGGTGGAGAGCAGCATGTCGACCTCGCGCGCGGAAGGTGAGCTCGAGATCTGGCTCATCAGGGCGACGAGGCCGTCGGTGGTCTTGCCCATGGCGGAGACCGCGACGACGACGTCGTTGCCCTCGCGCCGCGTCTGGGCGACGCGGCGCGCGACGTGCCGGATCCGCTCCACGTCGCCGACGGATGAGCCGCCGAACTTCTGAACGATCAAGGCCATGGGGTGATCCTCTCGAGACGGCCCGTCATGCGGCCGGATGGATGGTGGCGCCCTGCGCGGCGATCGCACTGGGAAAGGCCCGAGCGGCGATCCCTTCCGTCGCCCAGGCCTCGGCCATCGCCAAGGCGACGGCCTCGCGGCGCTCGGAAGGACACCAGGCGAGCAAGGTGGGCCCGGCCCCGGAGAGGGTCACCCCCCACGCCCCGGCGTCGCGCGCCGCGCGCACCACCTCGGGCATGCCGGGGATCAGGGGCTCGCGGTAGGGCTGGTGGAGCCTGTCGGCGAGGGCCTCGGCCAGTAGCTCGCGGCGGCTCGAGAAGAGGGCGGTGACCAGCAGGGCCGCGCGCCCCACATTATAGACCGCATCGGCATGGGGAACAAGCGAGGGCAAGGCCGCGCGGGCCTTGGCGGTCGAGAGCTCGAAGGAGGGGACGGCGACGGCGAGCCCCGGCGCGTCCATCACCGCGAGGCGCTCGGCCAGCAAGCCCCCCTCGCCCTGGACGGCGACGCAGACGCCCCCCAGAAGGGCGGGGGCCACGTTGTCCGGGTGGCCCTCGATCTCGGTGGCCAGCCGCAGCAGGTCGCCGGGCCCGAGCCTCTCGCCGAGCACCCGGTTGGCGGCGAGGAGCCCGCCGACCACGGCGCTCGCGCTGGAGCCGAGGCCGCGCCCGAGCGGGATCGAAGCCTCGCACGCGACGGCCAGGGGGGGAAGCTCGGCGCCCACTTCGGCGGCGAGCCGCTGGGCCGCCACCCAGAAGAGGTTGCGCTCGCCCTCCAGCGCGGAGCCTGCGCCCTCGCCCGCCAGCCGGTAGGAGCCCGGCTGCCGCGGAGCCGTCTCGACCCGGAAGCGGTTGCCGAAAGGCAAGGCAAGGCCCAGGCAGTCGAACCCGGGGCCCATGTTGGCGGAGGTCGCGGGGACGAGGACCTCGAAATCTGGCATCCTACCGAGCCTTCCTGGGGCGACGCGCACCGGTTTTTTAGGCGCGCGCGCCCTTCGTTGCGCGCGGGGAAGATTGTACCATCTGAGCCGATCCGACCCCCGGATCCGGGAGGCCTTGAATGCGCGTTTGCGTCATCGGGAGCGGCCGGCTGGGCCTGGCCATGGCCGCCTTCCTCGCCGAGATCGGCCACCGGGTGCGATGCGTCGATGGAGACCAGGAGCGCCTCGATCGCCTGGAAAGAGGCGAGCTGAAGCTTCGCGAGCCCGGCCTCGAGGCCCTCATCGCCGTCAACCAGATGGCTGACAACCTTGAATTTTCGAGCGACCTGCCCGCGAGGGTCGCCGAGGCGGACGTGGTGGTGATCGCCGTCGAGCCCTCCATGCGCTCGAGCGGGGAGCCCGATCTCGGGGCGCTGCGCCGCATCGCCCAGGAGGTGGGGCGGGCCCTCTCGGGCGAGACCCTCGTCGCCCTCAAGGGCATGATCCCCGTCGGCTGCGCCGCCTGGGTGGGCATGTGGATCAACGAGGGGGCGAGGCTTTCTTTGCCCCACGGCAAGGCGCACCCCGCTCCGAGCGCCTTCGAGGTCGTCACCCTGCCCGGCCCCCTGCGCGCGGGCTCGGCCTTGCACGACGCCTTCCATCCGGATTGCCTGGTGGTGGGGGCGAGCGCCCCGCGCGCCATCGAGGGGGTGCGCAGGCTGTATGCCCCGCTGCTCGAGCGGCGCACCCCGCAAGGGGGAGAGGCCGTTCCCTTGGTCGCGACCGATCCGGCCACCGCGGAGCTCATCCCCTACGCCACCACCGCCCTCATCGCCACCCGCGCGGCCTTCGCCGACGAGCTGGCGCAGCTGTGCGAGCGCTTCGGGGCGGATCCCGACGACCTGGCCCTCGGCCTGGGGCTCGATCGCCGCCTCGACGGCATCGGGGGGGGCTGGAGCTGGGGGGAGGCGGCCCCGACCGGCGAGGTGGCCTCCTTGATCCGGCTGGCCGAGGAGTACGGCGAGGCGCCCGGGGTGCTGAAAGCGGCGCATGCGACCCTGCTGCGGCGCCGGGGGACCGCCCTCACCAAGCTCCAGCGTCACCTGAAGGTGCTGAAAGGCCGCACCGTCGTGCTCATGGGCCTGGACCCGGGGCTCGACGACTGGCGCGACTCGCTCTCGATCGCGCTGGCCGAGGACCTGCTCGCGCGCGGCGTCAAGGTCCTGGCCTACGACCCCGAGGCCGCGAGCGAGGCCGCCCTGCGGTGCCCCGCCCTGCGCGTCGCGGCCTGCCCCTACGAGGCTGCCAAGGGGGCCGACGCCCTCGTCTTCGGCACCCGCGCGCTGCGCGGCGCGCTCGATCTCACCCGGCTGAGGGGCCAGGTGCGAACGGCCTTCCTGCTCGATGCGCGCAACGCGCTCTCGCCCGGCGAGGTACGCTCCGCCGGTTTCGCCTACGCCGGTCTCGGCCGGTCTTGATAAGAGCCCCAAAGGAGGTCCCATGCGCGTGCACCTGATCAACCCCCCGGAGCTTGCGGGCTATATCAGCGATCGCGACAAGGCGGGCGGGCTGGGCACCATGTTCCCCATCAACCGCCGCTACCGCTACCGCGCCTTCACCCCGCCCCTCGACCTGATGTACGCGGCGGCGGTCGCCGAGCGCGAGGGGCACGAGGTGCGCCTCACCGACGCCTGCGCCGAGCGCCTCAAGCGCACGGACCTGCTCCTCTCCCTCGAGAAGGAGGCCCCCGACGCGGTGGGCGTCCGGCTGAGTCTGCCGACCCTCAAGGAGGACCTCTCGATCGCGAGGATGCTCAAGGCCGTCCTGCCCCGCGCCAAGGTCTTCGCCTTCGGCAACGTCATCCAGACGACCCACGCCCGCTGGCTCGACGACTGCGGCCTGGACGGGGTCCTGTTCGGGGAGCCGGAGGCCCTGGTGGCCGACTTCCTCGCAGGCAGGCACAACGCCCAGGTCTGGACCCCCAGGGTCCCCTTCGCGCCGGGCGGCTGGCTCCTTCAGGACACGGCAGCGCTCGACGCCCTGCCCCATCCCGCCTGGCACCTGCTCGACATGCGGCGCTACAGCCCCGACGGCACGCCCAGCGGCGCGACCTACTACGTGCTGACCAGCCGCGGCTGCCCGAAGGCCTGCTCCATGTGCCCCTACTACGTCCACCAGGGCGGCCCATGGCGCGCGCGCTCCCTCGAGAGCGTGACGGCCGAGCTCGACCACCTCAAGGCCCTGGGGGCGCGCTTCCTTCAGGCGCGCGATCCCAACATCGGGCTGGTCAAGAAGCGCCTGCGGGCGATCGCCGAGGCCATGACCCAGGGTGGGTACGGCTTCAAGTGGGTCATCGAGACGGACCTCGAGAGCCTGGACCCCGAGACCCTCGAGGTGCTCGCCAAGGGTGGCCTCAAGCGCCTGATGACGGGCATCGAGTCAGCGGACCCCACGATCCTGCGCGAGATCCACCAGCACCCGGATGCCCTCAAGCTGACCCTCAAGAACATCACGCGCTGCAAGGAGCTGGGCATCGAGCTGACGGGCTTCATGGTCGTCGGCTCCACCTCCGAGTCGTTCGAGAGCGTGGTCGCGACCGTCCGGATGGCCCAGCACCTGCCCATGAACTACTCGGTCTCCCTGATGACCCCGTACCTGGGCACCGTCTACCGGACCGAGGCCGAGGAGCTGGGCCACGTCGCGGACTCGGGGAACTACCACGAGCTCGGCGGGACGGCCTGCGTGGTGCGGACCCGGTACCTGGACCGCCCCAAGGTGAAGCTCGCCTACCGCTGGGCCCAGGGCGAGCTGGAGTGGACCCTGCGCCGCCGCGCCCTCGACGAGGCCCGGGGTCTCGGCAAGGTCCTGCCTGCCCTGCGCCTGGCCAAGCACGTCGTCTGGCACGCCCCGACCAGCTGGCACTTCGGGCTGGAGCGCGAGGCCGCGCGCAAGCGCGCGAACTCCAACCAGAACCTCGCGGGCGTGGGCTGATGCGGATCGGCCTCTTGTGCCCCGAGTCGCTCGGCGCGGGGGGGATCGGCACCTACACCGGCACCCTGGCGCGCGCCCTGGCGCGCGAGGGTCACGACGTGCGGGTGATCCTGCCGGTGGGGCCGGTACCCGAGGGGGAGGGGCCCTGCTATCACGGCCTCGCCTTTCCTGAGCGCTACCGCCTGCCCGCCTTCAACCGGGCGTGGGGCCTCTCGAGCGCGCTCTTGCCCTGGGCGCGCCATGCGGCCGAGGCGGTGCGGGCCCTGCACGCCGAGCATGCCTTCGACGTGCTCGAGGTGCCGGAGTGGCGGGCGGGCGGCCTCTTCCTGAGGCCGGGGCGGGACCTGCCTGCCCTGGTGGTGCGCCTCCACACCCACCTCTCCCTGGTGCGGCGGCTCAACGACCTGCCCATGACCGCGGATGCGCGGCTGGCCGCCTCGCTCGAGGCGAAGGCGGTGCGCCACGCCTCGATGGTGCTCGCCAACAGCGCCGCGCTCGCGGACGCGCTTGCGTGCGACTACCAGGTCCCCCGGCGCGCCATCGACGTGCTGCACCTGGGGGTGGACGTGGAGCGCTTCGCGCCCCGGCCGAGCGACGGCCTCAGGGGCACGCTCGGCCTCTCGGACGCGGACGTGCTCGCCCTCTTCGTCGGGCGCATCGAGCGCCGCAAGGGGATCGACACCCTGGTCGAGGCCTTCGTGGAGGCCTCGGCCTCGGTGCCGCGGCTGCACCTGGCGGTGGCGGGCGGCGACACCGAGACCGCCCCGGACGGCACCAGCCTGCGTGCGCACCTCTGCCGGCGGCTGGAGCGCGCGGGTGCCGCCCACCGCGTCCACTGGCTCGGGCCGCGCGACCACCGCGAGCTGCCCGAGCTCTACGCCGGCTGCGACTTCTTCGTGGCGCCGAGCCGGCTCGAGCCCTTCGGTCTGGTGTACCTGGAGGCCATGGCCGCGGGCCGGCCGGTCATCGGGTGCGCGGCCGGCGGGGTCCCCGAGATCGTCCAGGACGGCCGGCAGGGCCTCCTGGTACCGCCCCAGGACGCCGGCGCCCTCGCCGGGGCCCTCTGCGCGCTCGCTCTGGACCCACGGCGCCGCGAGGTCATGGGCCTGGGCGCCCGCGAGCGGGCCGAGGCCTTCGACCACCGCTCGCTCGCCACAAAGACCATCGCCTGCTACCGCGAGGCCCAGGCCCGCCACGCCCGAAGGAGGCATGCATGAACCTGCCTTCGCCCCTCCTGCGCCTCGTCCTCCCTTTCGCCTACTGGGACCGCCGCATCGCGGCTTGGCGAGAGCGGGCCCAGCGCCTGCTCCTGGAGCACGAGCACCGCGACCGGCTGAGGCTCGATCCCGACGCCGAGCTCGAGCGCGGCGTCATCTGGCGGCTGGGCGACGCCGGGCGGGTCTCGATCGGCGCCCGGAGCCGGGTGCGGACGGGGGCCGAGCTCAAGGTGGACGGCCGGCTCGTGCTCGGCCGGCGCGTCCTGGTCGGCGCCTGGTCCACCCTCTCGGTGCTGGATTCGCTCGAGATCGGCGACGATTGCCTCCTGGCCGAGCGGGTGAGCATCCGGGACCACGACCATCGCTTTGCCGATCCTTCGATGAACGTGGCCGAGCAGGGCTATGACGTGGCGCCGGTGCGGCTCGGGCGCAACGTGTGGCTCGGCTGCAACGTGACCGTGCTCAAGGGGGTGAGCCTCGGCGACTCCTGCGTGGTGGGGGCCAACGCCGTCGTCACCACGAGCTTCCCGGCGGGCTCGGTGCTCGCAGGCGTCCCTGCCCGCGTGATCAAGCGTCTGCCGATCGAGGAGGCCCATGTCAGCACCGACTAAGGTGGCCCGCCACACGGCCTTCAACTTCCTGACCATCGCCATCACCTCCCTTCTGGGGGTGGGGGTGACGGCGCTGGTCGCGCGCATGCTCGCCCCGGACCGGATGGGGGCCTACACCCTTCTGGTCTGGGGGGTGGGGATCGCGGGCCTCTTCGCCAACCTGGGCTACGTGACGGCCACCATGAAGTACATGGCCGAGGCCCTGGGGCGAGAGGACCCGTCCGAGGCCGCCGGGATGCTCGCGTTCTCGAGCCGGCAGGTGCTCGCCTGCGGCTTTGCGGTCTCGCTCCTGCTCGCCGGGATCGGCCCGTGGGCCGCCACGGCCTTGGGGCGTCCGGAGCTCGCCACGGGCCTTGCGGTCGGTGGCGCCTCGGTCATCCCCATGGCCCTCTTGGCCCTCTACACCGCGGCCTGCCAGGCTCTCCAGCGCTACGACCAGGTGGCGGCGGTCACCGGGGTCACGGCCCTTGCGTCACTCGCAGGCACGGTGCTCGCCCTGACCCAGGGCGGGGGCCTCGCGGGGCTGCTCGGGGCGACGGGGTTCGCTTCGGCCCTGGGCGTGATGGTCTACCTGGTGCTGCTGTCGCGCTGGCGGCCGGGCTGGTGGGGCGCGGCGCTTCCTGCCGAGCAGCGCCTGGCCATGCGGCGCTACCAGGGGCCGGTCTTCGTCATGCTGGTGCTGGACGCGGTGGTCTGGCAGCGTTCGGAGGTCTTCTTCCTGGGGGCCTACGCGCCGGTGCGCGAGGTGGCCTTCTACGGGATGGCCTTCAGCCTCGCGACCATGGCCATGAAGCTCATCCCGGGCACCCTGGTGGGCCTCTTGATCCCCAGCATGTCGCGCGCGATGGGCCAGGGCGATCGCGAGGGGGTGGGCCGGATCTACCGCCAGAGCTGCCGCTACATGGCGATGCTCGCGATGCCGGTGGCGGTGGGCGGGACGCTGGTGGCTCCCGCCCTGGTGGCGGTGCTGTACGGGGCCGGGTACGAGCCGGTGGCGGGCCTGTTGGGGGCGCTTCTGGGCTTCAACGCCCTGGTGATGGTCTACGGCTTCCCGGCGTCGAGCGTGCTCTACAGCACGGACGCCCAGCGCCTCATGGTCCGGATCGGGCTGGGGGTATCGGCCCTTAATTTGCTCCTGGCGGGGGTGCTCATCCCACGGTACGGGGCCTGGGGGGCGGTGCTGGCCAACGGCCTCGCGCAGCTGGCGAGCCTCTACCCGGGCATCCGGGTGGCCCAGGCCCAGACCGGGGCGGGGGTCCCCGTCCGCAGCGTGCTGCACCTCTTGCTGGCGTCACTGGGGATGGGGGTGCCGGTGTACGCGGTGGTGCGCGCCTGCCCGCCTCTCTTGGCCCTTTGCCTCGCCCCGGTGCTGGGCATGCTCGCCTTCTCGCTCATCCTGTGGCTCACCGGGGCCGTCGCCCCCGAGGACCGCGCGGCCCTCAGGGCGATCGCCTCGAGGGTCCCCGGCCTGCGCTTGATTCCCCGCCCCCCGGTGGGGCGGGGCTAGGGTGAACGTCTAACGAACTGTTCAATCAAGCCGCTTACAGCGGCCACCACAACACATGCCTGGTTTTGTTGGATGTGAGGGGTGGGGGGATAAAATCAAGTTCCTCGTGCCCCCGGCTGGAGACTCGGAGCGGTTAGATCCCCCCACCCCCGACCCCGCCCCACCGGGGGGCGGGGGGATTCAGGCTGGCGTGAACTCAGGCACCACTTTTCTACTTGATTCCCTCGCCCGTGAGGAGCACGATCGGCGTCTTGAAGAGGATCAAGAGGTCCAGCCCCAGGCCGATGCGTTCGGCGTACGCGCGGTCGTAGCCGAGCTTGGTCGGGATGTCCAGGTCGTCGCGGCCGTGGATCTGGGCCCAGCCCGAGAGGCCGGGCAGCACCGAGAGCACCCGGGCCTTGTCGTCCTCGCTCCACTCGCTCTCCACGATGCTCGGCACCTCGGGCCGCGGCCCGATGAAGCTCATGTCCCCCTTGAGGATGTTGAAGAGCTGGGGCAGCTCGTCGATCGAGGTGCGGCGCAAGAAGGCGCCGAGCTTCGTGATCCGGTGGTCGCCCACCTGGGTGAGCACCGGCCCCGCCTCGCCGCCCTTTCGCATGGTCCGGAACTTGAAGATGGTGAAGGGCCTGCCGCCCCTGCCCATCCGCGCTTGGGTGAAGATCGGGCTTCCCGGCGAGTCGAGGGGGATCGCGATCGCCACCAAGAGAAGCACGGGGCTCGCGAGCACCAGCAGGATCAAGGCGCCGAGGATGTCGGCTGCGCGCTTGACGAGGCGGTACACGGCCTACCTCCGGTAGCGGTCGGCGACCGAGAGCACCCGCTCGCAGACCGCCTCGATCTGCTCCAAGGAGAGCCTGGGCGAGAGGGGCAGCGAGATCATGCGGCGGTAGCTGTCCTCGGCCACGGGGAAGTCCCCCACCTTGAGGCCCAGCTCGCGCCGGTAGACGGGGTGGTACGAGGCCGGGATGAAGTGGACCGAGGTCTGGACGCCCAGCTCCTTGAGCGCCTCGATGAAGGCGTCGCGGTCGATGGTGAGCGCCTCGGGCCGCACGCGGATCATGAAGAGGTGCCAGGCGTGCATGTCGCCGCGCGCCTCGTCGGCGATAGGAGGCAGCTCGAGGGCCGGGTGGTCCTTGAAGGCCTCGAAGTAGCGCGCAACGTACCGGCGCCGCGTCGCCTGCATGTCCTCGAAGCGCGCGAACTGCGCCAGGCCCAGGGCGGCGGCCAGGTCGGCCATGTTGTACTTGTAGCCGGCCTCCTCGACCTCGTAGAACCAGGAGCCCGCCCCCGAGTAGCGCTTCCAGGCGTTGCGGCTCATGCCGTGCAGGCCGAGCACCCGGATCCGGTCGGCGGCCTCGTCGTGGTTGGTGGTGAGCATGCCCCCCTCGCCGGTGGCGAGGTTCTTGGTGGCGTAGAACGAGAAGGCGGTGTAGTCGGCCAGCGACCCCACCGGCCTGCCCTTGTAGAAGGTGCCCAGCGCGTGCGCGGCGTCGTCGGTGACGACCAGGTCCCTGTCGCGAGCGAGCGCCATCAGGGGGTCCATGTCCACCGGGTTGCCGGCGTAGTGGACCGGGGAGATGCCCTTGGTCCTGGTGGTCAGGACCTTCTCGACGCCCTCGGCCGAGAGGTTGAGGCTCAAGGGATCCACGTCGGCGAGCACGGGCTTCGCGCCCACGTGCAGGATGGTGTTGAGGGTCGCGCAGAAGGTCAAAGGCGTGGTGACGACCTCGTCGCCCGGCCCGATGCCGCTCGCCAGGTGCGCCAGGTGCAAGGCGGCGGTGCAGGAGTTGAGCGCGATCCCGTGCCGGGCCTGGACGTAGCCTGCGATCGCGGCCTCGAAGGCCTTGGTCTTGGGGCCCATGGTGATCCAGCCGCTCTTGAGCACCTCGGTGACGGCGGCGATCTCGGCGTCCCCGATGAGGGCCGGCGAGAAGGGGATTTGCGTGGCGGCGGCGTCGATCATGATTCACTCCCTGGAGAGGCGATGGGTTCGGGGAAGCCGTCCCGGGCGATGACCGAGTCGAGGACGGCGCGGACCTGGGTCTCGGACTGGAGGCCGATCGCCTCCTGGAGGCGCGAGAGGATCCCGGCCCACCAGTGGGGGTCGGGAGGGTGCTGGGCCTTGGCCGCGAAGACCTGGGGATGCTCGGTGGGGCGGGTGCCCTCCGAGGTGATGAGCAGCTCCTCGTACAGCTTCTCGCCGGGCCGGATGCCGCTGAAGACGATCTCGACGTCGTCCTCGCGCAGCCCCGAGAGCTTGATCATGTTGCGGGCGAGATCGAGGATCTTGACCGGCACGCCCATGTCGAGCATCAGGACCTCGCCCGAGCGCCCGAGGGTCGCCGCCTGGAGCACCAGGGTGACGGCCTCGGGGATGGTCATGAAGTAGCGGGTCATGTCGGGGTGGGTGACGGTGATGGGGCCGCCCTGGGCGATCTGGCGCCGGAAGAGGGGCACCACGCTGCCGCTGGAGCCCAGCACGTTGCCGAACCGGACGGCGACGAACTTGGTCGCGCTCTTGGTCGCGAGGTCCTGGATGATGAGCTCGGCGCAGCGCTTGGTCTTGCCCATGACGTTGGTGGGGCGCACCGCCTTGTCGGTCGAGATGAGGACGAAGTGCGAGACCCCCGACGCGTGGGCCACCTCGGCCAGGTTGCGGCTGCCGAACACGTTGTTGCCGGCGGCCTCGACCGGGTTGGCCTCCATCAGGGGGACGTGCTTGTGGGCGGCCGCGTGCAGGACGACCTCGGGCCGCTCGGTGGCAAAGACCTCCTCGACCCGGCGTCGGTCGCGCATGTCGGCGATCACGGGCACCACCGGCAGGCCGGGGAAGTTCGCGCAGAGCTCCTGCTCGATGTGGTAGATGGGGTTCTCGGCCTGGTCGAAGAGCACCAGCGCCGAGGGACCCAGCGCGGCGATCTGCCGGCACAGCTCGGACCCGATGGAGCCTCCCGCGCCCGAGACGAGCACGCGCCTGCCCGGAAGGTAGGTGAGGAGCCGCTCGTCCACCACCACCGGGTCGCGGCCCAGGAGGTCCTCGATCTGGATGTCGCGCAGGTGGCTGATCGAGACGGTGCCCTGGACGATCTCCTGCAGGGCGGGGATGGTCTGGACCCTGGCGGGGGTCGCCGCGCAGAGGCGCAGCATCTCCTTCTGGACCCGCTGGGGGGCCGAGGGCATGGCGACCACCACCAGGTCGATCCCGAGGCGCTCGACCAGTGAGGCGATCGCCGTGCGGTCGCCGAGCACCTCGATGCCGTGGATGCGCAGGCCGCGCTTCTCCTTTCGGTCGTCCACGAAGCCCACCGGCGCAAGCCCCCCCTCGGGGTGGCGCAGGATGTCGCGCGCGAGCATCTCGCCGGCGTCCCCCGCCCCCACGATGAGGGTGCGGGTGATGCTCGACTGCCTGGGGCCGGGGGTGACCTCGGCCCAGTAGCGCATGCCGAAGCGAACCCCCCCCAGCATGATGACGCTCAGGAGGGCCTCGATGAAGACGATGGAGCGCGGGAAGCTCGCGTTGCTCGAGACGTAGAGCAGCAAGGAGAAGATGGCGCTGCCCGAGACCACCGCCAGGGCGATCGCCATGGCCTCGCGCACCCCGATGTAGCGCCAGACGTGGCGGTACATGCCGAAGAGGAAGTTCACGACCATCCGAAGCAGGGGCAGGGCCGCGAAGAAGATCCAGAACTGGGAGATGTGGGCGACGGGGATCACCCCGTCGAAGCGCAGGTAGAACGCCCCCAGGTAGGCGACGGCCGCCACCCCCAGGTCGAAGAGGGGGATGAGCCCTCGCAGGCTACGGACGAACGGGGCCATCGGGTCGGATCACTCCCAGCAGGTGCCCCCGCAGGGGCGGCAGGGCCTCGAGGGCCCGGCACAGGGTCCAGCTCAAAGGGGCCAGGCGGCGGCCCAGGGCGGGTAGGAGGGTGTGGGGTTTCAGGCGCAGCTCGCACCCGGGGAAGAGGTGTTCGATCCGCTCCCGGGTCAGGGGCACCAGGTTGGAGTTGCGCGGGTCGGTGAGGCGCATGTCGTACCAGACGATGGCGCCTCCCGGCGAGAGCACCCGCAGCATCTCGTCGGCGAGGCGCTGCTGCACCCCGAGGTCCAGGATCGACGAGAAGACGGTCGATTGCATCACCAGGTCGAAGGAGCCCGAGGCGAAGGGCAGGACCCCGCCGTCGATCAGCTCGAAGCGCAGGTGGGGCGAGAGGTCGCGGGCCTTGCCGAGGCGATCGCTCAGCACGTCCACCCCGACCAGGTGCTCGGAGCGCGCTCCGTAGCGCAGCATCTGGCGCAGGTCGTCGCCCATGCCGCAGCCCACGTCGAGCACCGTCACCCCGTCGAGATCGGCGAAGCCCTCCTCGCCGAGAAGGGCGAGCAGGTCGCGCTCGCGGCGCTGGAGCCGATAAAGGTTGCCCGGCTTCATGATCGAGTAGAAGTCGGCCGGCAGGCGGCGCGCGCGCTCGGCGTAGACCCGCTCGACGCGCGCGACCTCTTGGTCCTGGGGCATGGAAGCGTCCTCTTGCGTCATGGTTTCAAACCTTCCCCACCATCTGAATCTTCCCCCCTCGAGCGCGATCGAAACGGGGCTTGCGGCAGGCGGAGCGGGGATCCGTCAGGTTCGATTCTAGCACGATCGGCGGCTAGCCGGGGCTTCGCCGACGGGCGAGCGCATTTTTTCCGTAGACAGGCGAGATTATGGGGGGATTGTCGACTTGTCGGCAAAAAAATCGTTTCGAAGCGCGCGACTCAAATAAGTTCCGGGATATTGCGCGCGAGGGCGTGAATTGTTAGAGTAATTCCAGCAACGATGCCGCCCATCGTTTCTTATTCGCCCTGATGGAGGAGAACTTAATGCCTCGTACCAAGTCCGCCACCGCGACCAAGCCCAAGAAGGCTGCCGCTTCCTCCGCCAAGGTCGCGGCTTCGAAGCGCTCGCGTCGCTCGCCTTACGAGCTGGTCCAGGAGCTGCGCGCGAAGCGCGACGCGCTTCAGGCCTCGATGGATGCCCGCATCGCGAAGCTCGATCAGCGTATCAACGCGCTCGAATCCAAGCATGAGCACAAGATCAAGGTTTCCGAGCTGCTCGCGAGCCGCTCGGCCGAGGAGCTCGAGAAGGAGCTGGAGGCCCTGCGCACCCAGCAGTCCCTGCTGCGCAAGGCCCTCAAGCAAGGCGCGAAGCCCCAATAACTTCGAAGTAAAAAACGCCCCCCGGAAGCAAGATGCTTCCGGGGGGCATTTTTACTGCGCTTGCGGCGAAAGCCGCGTCTTTTTTCCCTCGATCGAAACCGCCGCGGCGAGCACGAGGCCCGAGGCGAAGAGGACGGCCCCGCCCGCTCCGAAGCACCACACGGGGCCCCTGCCCAGGAGCGGCGGGGTCAGCACCGCCCCGACCAGGGCCCCCAGCGTCGAGATGCCCGCGACCAGCCCGATCACCCGGCCCCTGAGCGCCTCGGGCGACACCAGCATCGTGAGGGCGTTCTGGGCGGGGTAGGCGAAGGCGAAGCCGATCCCGTCGATCACGCTGAGGAAGAGCACCACCTCGATCCGCTCGGTCATGGCGTAGGAGGCGACGAGCAGCGACGAGAACAGCGTCCCCCACACCACCAGCCGCGCCGGCCCCGTCGAGTCGATCAGGCGACCGGCGACGCCCGCGAGCACGATGGCCGGCAGGGCGAAGGCCGTCCAGCTCATGCTGATGAGCCAGGTGCTGGCCCCCAGGTCCTTGAGGTAGAGGGCCCAGACCGATTCGTAAAGCCCCATGGCGAAGCCGCCCGCGAGTGCTCGGGCCGCAAGCCCCGTGAAGAGGGCCCAGCGCACCTCGGCCCAGCCCGCGCCGCTCATCGCCTGCTCTCGGTGACGCTCCCGGGCCGCCGCGCGGCCGGCGCCCGGCAGCCGGGCCGTCAGGAGGGCGCCGCCCAGGCACAGAACGGCGAGGGCGACGAAGGGCGAGGCGAGGCCGCACAGCGAGGCGAGCGCGCCGCCGATGGCGGGCCCCACCAGCATGCCGCCGTTCTGCGCCACCGTCAGGTGGGCCAGGCGCCTCCCGCGCTCGCCCTCGGGCGCGCGATCGGCCACGTACGCGAGTGCCGCCGGGGTGAAGCAGGCGCCTGCGATCCCCTCGATGCCCCGCAGCACGACGAAGGCCTCGGGCGAGCGGAAGACGAGGAAGCCCAGGGAGGCCAGGGCGTAGGCGGCGAGCCCCGCGAACATGAGCCCCCGGCGGCCGAAGCGGTCCGAGAGCCAGCCGGCGGGGTACTGGCAGACGAGGCTGGTCGCCATGTAGGCGCCGACCATCAGGCCGACGAAGTGGAGGTCGGCCCCTTGCTCGCTGGCGTAGAGGGGCAGGACCGGCAGGACGGCCGTGATGCCGAGCGACTGGACGAGGACGAGCCACCAGACGAGCCCCTCGGGGCCGCGGGGAAGGGCGGCCGTCAGGCGGCCGAGCAGTTGCGCAATCACGCCCTCATCTTACGCCATGCGGCGCTACGGGTGATACTCGGCGTCGCGGGTCAGGTCGACGGCGTGCCCTTCCTCGATCTCGCGCTCGCGCGCGAGCCGGGTATAGCCCGGCTGTTCGGTGTCGTAGCCCATGGTCTCCGCTTCGTCCGAGACGTGGAAGCCCTCGTCCTCGATCGCCTGCTGGAGCGCCATGTCCCCGGTGCGCATGGCGTCGAAGGTGACGAAGAGGCGCGAGCGACTGGTGTCGAGGATGGCCGACGCCACCCCCCGCTCCTGCTCGAGGCGCTCGACCAGGCGCTCCGCCGCGTCGAGGGCGGGATGCTCCTTGAGCTGGAAGGTGATGTCCGCCATGGTGATCCCCTTTCCGTAGGCATGACGTGGCTGCGCCGAGAGAGGATCGTAGCGCCCCGATCCGGTCATGCCAAGCGGCGGGCGTGGCATGACCGGGATGCTCGGGCGCTTTTTGGGGTATAAGGGCCTCCGTGCCTCGCCCCCTCGCTTGTCTGGAGGTTCCCCCCGGAATTGAAGAACGCGCTCTCGGTCGGCTTTCTGGCCGTCATTCTGCTCGCCTGCTCGCTGTTTCCCGGCGCCGCCCATGCGGCGCCCCTGCGCTGGGGGATGGACCTGGAGGGGGGAGCCCCCTATACCTTCGCCGACCCGAAGCACCCCGACCGGATCATCGGCTACGAGAAGGAGCTGGCCGATGCGCTCGGCAAGCGACTCGGCCGCGCCATGGAGCCCGTCCAGACCAACTGGGACAGCCTCATCCCGGCCCTCGACCGCGGCACCTTCGACCTGGTCATCAACGGGATCGAGCTGACCGACGAGCACAAGCGCGGCGCCCTCTTCAGCCGTCCCTACTACGTCTTCCAGCAGCAGATCGTGGTGCGGAAGGACGACAGCCGCGTCCAGGTCTTCGACGACCTGAAGGGCAAGCGGGTCGGCACCCTCACGGGCTCGGCCGCCCACCGGATGCTCGACCGGCTGGGCGGGGTCGACGAGAAGCTCTACTCCGACATGTTCGCCATCTACCAGGACCTGGCCATCGGCCGCCTGGAAGCGGTCTTCGTCGACCGGCCCATGGCGGTCTTCTACGCCAGGGACAACGCGAGGCTTCGCTTCGTGGACCCGCCCGTCGGCGAGGGCTACTACGCGATCGCCCTGCGCAAGGGGGACGAGGCCCTCAAGCGCCAGGTCGACGGTGCCCTCGACGGCATGATCGCGGACGGCACCCTCGAGAAGATCCTGCGGGGCTGGCAGATGTGGACCCCCGCCCAGGCGAAGCTGGTGGCCTTCCACGACACCCAGCCCGTCGCCCCCGACAAGGGGGCGTCCTGGAGGCGCTTCTTGCCCATGCTGGCCGAGGGGGCGGTCATGACCGTCAAGATCTCGGTGCTCGCGATGCTGCTGGCCATGGCCTGCGGGATGCTGCTCGCCTTGATGCGGATCTACGGCCCGGCGCCCCTGCGCTTCTTCGCCACGGCCTACGTGGAGATCGTCAGGGGCACCCCCCTCTTGATCCAGCTCTACCTGCTGTACTACGGCCTGCCGACCCTGGGCATCCAGCTGGACGCCTTCGTCGCGGGCGTTCTGGGGCTCGGCCTCAACTACGCGGCCAACGAGGCCGAGAACTACCGCGCGGGCATCCAGGCGGTGCCCAAGGGCCAGTCCGAGGCGAGCCTGGCTCTGGGGCTCAGCCGTTTCCAGCTGCTGCGCCACGTGGTGCTGCCCCAGTCGCTGCAGGTGGCGATCCCGCCGGTGACCAACGACTTCATCGCCCTGTTCAAGGACTCGTCGATCGTCTCGGTGATCACCCTGGTGGAGCTGACCAAGGCCTACGGGATGCTCGCCTCGGCGACCTACGACTACATCGGGCTGGGCCTGGTCACCGCCCTGATCTACCTGGTCATCTCATACCCGGCGGCGCTGTTCGCCCGCTGGACCGAGAACCGGCTGCGTCGCGCGTGACGAGAGGAGAAGCGGCTTGATCGTCGTCGAGAACGTTCACAAGGCCTTCGGGGCGACCCGCATCCTCCAGGGGGTGGATCTGCGGGTCGGGGCGGGCGAGAAGATCGTCCTCTTGGGTCCGAGCGGCTCGGGCAAGAGCACCCTTCTGCGCTGCCTCAACCGCCTCGAGGAGATCGATGCGGGCGCCATCCGCGTCTTCGGGCGCGACCTGCACGGCCCCAAGGCCGACGTGCGCGGCATCCGCCAGGAGGTCGGGATGGTCTTCCAGGGCTTCCACCTCTTTCCGCACCTCTCGGTCCTCGAGAACGTCTGCCTTGCGCCGGTGCAGGTCCGCGGCCTGAGCCGATCCGAGGCCCAGAGCCAGGCGCGCGAGCTGCTCTCGCGGGTCGGGATGGCCCACAAGGCCGCGGCCTATCCTTCCCAGCTGTCGGGGGGCCAGCAGCAGCGGGTCGCCATCGCGCGCGCGCTGGCCATGCGCCCGAGGGTCATGCTCTTCGACGAGCCCACCTCGGCGCTCGACCCGGAGATGGTGCACGAGGTGCTGACGGTCATCAACGACATCGCCCGCGGCGGCATGACCATGCTGGTGGTGACCCACGAGATGGGGTTCGCCCGCAAGGTGGCCGACCGGGTGCTGTTCATGGACCAGGGCCGCATCGTGGAGGACACCGACCCGGAGACCTTTTTCACCCGGCCCGAGACCGATCGCGCGCGGGCCTTCATTGCGCACCTCACCCGCTCTGCGACAGAGCGCTTGCGCGGCACCGGCCTGCTGAGCCTTGCGTCCGAGCCGGTGTAAATTACGCTTGAGACGGATCCCGCCTCGCGGCATGATGGGCGAGTCACCATCCCATTCCCTTTCAGGAGAAGCCATGCACCTCGAAGCCGACTGGAAGCAACGCGCCGTCACCCCCGCCGAGGCGATCGCCTGCGTCCGCAGCGGGATGAACGTCTTCCTTCACGGCGCGGCGGCGAGCCCCCTCTCGCTGGAGGAGGCCCTCTGCGCGCGCGAAGACCTCTCGAGCGTCAAGCTCTACCACATCCACAAGAACGGCCCGGCGCTGTTCACCGATCCCTCGCACTCGGAACGCTTCCGCTCCTTCTCCCTCTTCGCGGGCGCGAACGTGCGTGCGGCCATCGACGAGGGCCGGGCGGATTTCGTGCCGATCTTCCTCTCGGACATCCCCTGGCTCTTCGAGTCGGCCCAGGTGCCCCTGGACGTGGCGGTGGTGCAGCTCTCGTATCCCGACGCGCACGGCTACTGCTCGCTCGGCACCTCGGTGGACACGGCCAAGGCCGCCGTCGCCTCGGCGCGAATCGTGGTCGCCGAGATCAACCGCCGCATGCCCCGCACCCACGGCAACAGCTTCGTGCACCTGAGTGAGGTGGACGCCTTCGTCCTGACGGACCGCCCCCTGGCCGGGCACGAGCCCGCCGTGATCGGGCCGGTGGAGCGCGCGATCGGCGAGGAGATCGCCTCGGTCATCGAGGACGGCTCCACCCTGCAGCTCGGCATCGGGGCCATCCCCGACGCGGTCCTCGCCGCCCTCAAGAACAAGCACGAGCTCGGGATCCACTCCGAGATGTTCTCGGACGGGGTGGTGGACCTGGTCGAGGCCGGCGTCATCACCAACCGCCTCAAGGCCGTCCACCCGGGGCGGCTCGTCACCAGCTTCGTCAACGGCTCCCAGCGCCTCTTCGACTTCGTCGACGACAACCCCGCCGTCGAGTTCCATCCGTGCGACTACACCAACGACACGGCCCTCATCCGCCGGCACGACAAGATGATCGCGATCAACAGCGCCATCGAGATCGACCTGACGGGCCAGGTCTGCGCCGACTCCATGGGGACGCGGATCTACAGCGGGATCGGCGGCCAGATGGACTTCATTCGCGGGGCGGCCCTGTCGCGCGGCGGCAAGCCGATCATCGCCCTGCCCTCCACCGCCAAGAAGGGCACCGTCTCGCGCATCGCGGCCACCCTCAAGCCGGGGGCCGGGGTGGTGACGACCCGCGGCCACGTCCACTGGGTCGCCACCGAGTACGGCATGGTCAACCTGCACGGCCTGAGCCTGCGCGAGCGGGGCGAGGCCCTGGTCTCGATCGCCCACCCGGACTTCCGCGCCGAGCTGAAGGCGACCCTCAAGGAGCGCCGGCTCGTCGACATGGCCGTCCGCGGCTAGAAAAAACGAAGCGGGGGGCGCCACCAGGCGCCCCCCGCTTCGCGTGAACGGGCTTACTTGACGTCGAGGAGCTCGACCTCGAAGATCAGGGTCGCCTTGGGCGGGATCACGCCGCCGGCGCCGCGATCGCCGTAGCCCAGCTGGGGCGGGATGTAGAGCTTGCGCTTGCCGCCGACCTTCATGCCGGCGACGCCCTCGTCCCAGCCCTTGATGACCATGCCCTGGCCGAGGGCGAACTCGAAGGGCTGCTTGCGGTCGAGGGAGCTGTCGAACTTGGTGCCGTCCTCGAGCCAGCCGGTGTAGTGGACCGACACGAGGTCGCCGGTCTTGGCGACCTTGCCCGAGCCGACGACCAGGTCATCGTACTTGAGGCCCGAGGCGGTGGCGACGGCCTTGGTGGAAGGTTGGTTCTCCATCTTGTCTCCTCCGCGACAGCCGACCACGCCGAGGGCGGCCAGCATCGTCGCGACAACGATTACCTTGAATTTCACGGCGAATGGTTCCTTTCCTGGATCATGCCTGAGGCGCTTCAGTATAATCGAAGAACCCTCGCCCATGCGAGTATCCGCCTTCCGCCCCCGACTCGAAAGGATCCCGGCCCGAGCGTGAAACGCCTGCTCTTGCTCCACACCGGCGGCACCCTGGGCATGCGCCCGAGCGACCTCGCGGGGGCCCTGTGCCCGCCGGACGACGCGGCCGAGCTGCTGGCGGGCCTGCCCGAGGCCCGCTCGGTCGCCGACGTGGAGGCGCGCACCCTCTACAACCTCGACAGCTCCAACTCGGGCATCCGCGAGTGGCAGCTTTTGGCCGGGGTGATCGAGGCCGAGATGGACGCCTACGACGGCTTCGTCGTCGTTCACGGCACCGACACCATGGTCTACACGGCCTCGGCCCTGTCGTACATGCTCTCCAACCTGCCCAAGCCGGTGATCCTGACCGGGGCCCAGCGCCCCATCTCGGAGCTGAGGACCGATGCGCGCAACAACCTGATCTCCGCGCTCGAGCTCGCCACCATGGACGTGAGCGAGGTCGGCATCTTCTTCGACCACGCCCTCTATCGCGGCAACCGGGCCAAGAAGGTGAGCATCCACGAGTTCGACGCCTTCGCCTCGCCCAACTTCCCCACTTTGGCCGACGTGGGCCTCAACGTGACGCTGCGCACCGATGCCATCCGGCGCCCGTCGGGCCTCTTTCGGGTCCACCGGGACTTCTCGGACAAGGTGCTCGCCATCCGCGTGACGCCCGGGATGGACGCCGAGCTCCTGATGCCCCTGGCCGAGGGGCGCGCCGAGGCGATCGTGCTCGAGGCCTTCGGCGCGGGCAACGTGCCCATCGCCGAGAAGAGCCTCATCCCCTTCATCGAGCGCGCGACCGAAAGCGGCAAGCTGGTCGCGATCGCAAGCCAGGCCCTCTCGGGCGCGGTGGACCTCGGGCTCTACGAGTGCGGCGCGCGCGCCGCACAGGCAGGGGCCGTCTCGTGCGGCGACATGACGGTCGAGGCCGCCACCGTCAAGCTCATGTTCCTCCTGGGCCAGCTCGGCTCGGCGCAGCGCGCGGCCAAGAACCTGGGGGTCCCGCTCGCCGGCGAGATAACCGCCTAGCGCCTTGCCTTACTTCTGATTTTATCTGAAATCAGGTCATTTTTTGCGGTTTTATTCACGATCGGCTCATCCTTGTGCTATTTTAGGGTCACCAAGGCGTAAGAATGCATTACTTCGTGAAGAGACGTGACGATGAATCGACCTACCGGCAATTCTCCCGATTCACTCGATGAGCACGTCGAGCGCCTGATGGAGCGTCTGGGGGCGTCTCTTGACCCCGAGGCGCTGCGCCAGGCGCTGCGCTCGGAGCTCTCGACCTTCGCCTCGGGCCTGGAGCGGACGCTGCGCGAGGAGAGCCGTGCGGCCCTCCAGCGCATGTCGAGCGCCGACGCCCTGACCGGCCTGCCGAACCGTGCCCTCTTCCAGCACCGGCTGCGCCAGGTCCTGACCGAGCCCCAGCGCGGCGGGAGCGAGACCGGTCTTCTTCTGCTGGATCTCGATCGCTTCAAGGTCATCAACGACACCCTCGGGCACGCCACCGGCGACATGCTGATCCGCGCGATCGCCGAGCGCCTCCTGGGGGCCCTCGGCCCCACGGACCACATCGCCCGGATCGGAGGCGACTCGTTCGCCGTCATCCGGCCCCGGCTCTCGGGGCCCGAGGAGGCGGTGAGCCTGGCGGGCGCGCTCCTCGCGGCCCTCGCAGAACCCCTGCTCGTCGAGGGCCACGAGCTCTTCGTCACGGCGAGCATCGGCTACGCCGTCTTTCCCTCGGACGGCGACGAGGCGGTGGCGCTCAACCGCAACGCCGAGACGGCCATGTACCGGGCCAAGGAGCACCGCAACTTCGCGATGCGCTACGAGAGCGCCATGGGCGAGGCCGCCCTGGAGCGGCTCTCGCTCGAAAGCCAGCTCCACAAGGCCCTGGACCGCGGCGAGTTCCTGCTGCACTACCAGCCCCAGGTGGACCTGCGCACGGGGCGGGTGGTGGGGGCTGAGGCCCTCATCCGCTGGCGGCACCCGGAGCTCGACCTGGTCTCGCCCGCCAGGTTCATCCCCCTGGCCGAGGATACCGGCCTGATCCTGCCCATGACCGACTGGGCGATCAGGACGGCCTGCGAGCAGGCCAAGGCCTGGCAGGATCTGGGCCTCGCGCCCATCCGGGTGGCGGTGAACCTCTCGGGCTCCTACTTCCGCCAGCCGAACGTCGCCGAGCGCGTCCAGGAGGTGCTCGCCGAGTTCGAGCTGCCCGCGAGCACCCTGGACCTGGAGCTGACCGAGAGCATCTTCATGGGCGACCTGGACTCCACCCTCGCCACCCTCAAGGCGCTGCGGGAGATGGGGGTCAGCGTCTCCATCGACGACTTCGGCACGGGATACAGCTCGCTGAGCTACCTCAAGCGCTTCCCCATCGGGATGCTCAAGATCGATCAGTCCTTCGTCCGGGACGTGCCGCGCGACGCCGACAGCGCCGCCATCGTCCAGACGATCGTCCTCCTTGCTCACAGCCTCAACATGGGCGTCATCGCCGAGGGGGTAGAGACCGCCGAGCAGCAGGCGTTCCTCGAGGGGCTCGGCTGCGACGAGGTCCAGGGCTTCCACATCAGCCGGCCGCTGAGCGTGGAGGCGCTGACCCACCTGCTGGGACAGGAGCTGGAGGAGCGCCGCCGGGCCTTCTGAGCCCCCGGGCCTCGGCCCCCAAGACGAAGCCCCGCCGGATCGCACTCCGGCGGGGCTTCTCGTCTTGAGATCAGGCCTTGAGCATGGGGACCGTCGCCCCGGCTGCCGGGACGCGGGCCTCGGCCTCGTGCGCGGCGTCCAGCTTGAAGAAGGCGATGGCGTCGAGCAGGGCCGAGGCCTGGAGCTGGAGCCCGCCCGAAGCCTGGGCGATGAGCCGGGTGGCCTCGGCCGCCTCCGTGGAGGCCCTGCTGACGTTCTCGGCGGCGAGCACGATGCGCTCGCCCCCCTTCTTCTGCTCGGCGGTGGCCTCGGAGACCTGGTGGGTCATCCGGTTCATGACGTCGGTGGCCCGGGCGATCTGCTCGGTGCCGACGGCCTCCTCGCGGGTGGCCGAGGTGACCTGCTGGGTCAGGTGGCTCATGTTGGCCACCGCCCCGGTGATCTGCTCGGCGGCGTGGGCCTGCTCCTGGGCGGCCTGGGCGATCTGGGCCATCAGCTCGCCGGCGCGCTCCACCGAGCCGACGATGGCGCTCAGCGACTGGCCGGCCGCCTGCGCCAGGTCGACGCCCTCGCGGATGACCTTCTCGCCGCGATCGCTCGACTCGATGGCGAGCGTGGTCTCGCGCTGGATGCCCTTGATGAGGGTCGCGATCTCGCCGGTGGCCCGGGCCGAGCGCTCGGCGAGCTTGCGCACCTCGTCGGCGACCACGGCGAAGCCTCGGCCGGCCTCGCCGGCGCGGGCCGCCTCGATGGCGGCGTTGAGGGCCAGCAGGTTGGTCTGCTCGGCGATGTCGTCGATCACCTCGACGATGGCGCCGATCTCGCCCGAGCGCTTGCCCAGCCCCTCGATGGCCTGGACCACCTCGCCCATCACCTGGCTGACGTTGGTCATGCCCGAGACGGTCTTCTCGACGGCCTGCTGTCCCTCGCGGGCGGCCTCGTTGGCGTGGCTCGCGACCCGGTGGGTCTCCTCGATGTTGCGGGCGACCTGCTGGATGCTCGCGGCCATCTCCTCGATGGCCGCCGAGGTCTCGCCGACGGCCGAGCCGAGGTTGTCGGAGTTCCCGGCCACGTGGCGGATGCTCGCCATCATCTCCTCGATGGCGCTGGAGGTGTCGTCGACGCTCTGGGCGAGGGTCTGGGCGTTGCCCGCGACCTGCTGGATGCTGGCCGCCATCTCCTCCATGGAGCTCGAGGTCTCGTCGGCCGCCACCGCCTGGCTCTGGGAGGCGCGGCTCATCTCCTCGGCGCTCGCGCTGATCTCGCTGACGCCGGCCTCCACCACGTGGGCGCTGGTGCGGACAGCCCCGACCACCTGGCGCAGGCTCTCGACCATCCGCCGCAGGCCCGCGGCCATCTGGCCGATCTCGTCCGAGCTGCGGACCTCGATGTCCTGGCTGAGGTCACCGTGGGAGACGGCGTCGACGACCCGGACCATGCGATCGAGCGGGCGAAGCGCGCGGCGTAGCAGCCAGAAGACGAAGGCGCTCGTGAGGAGCCCGACCACCAGCGAGGCCGCGGCCATGGTGAGGACGAAGCCCCGGATCTGGGCATCCAGGCGGGCCTTGGAGAAGCCGACCCGGAAGGATCCCCAGTGCTTCCCTTCCACCGTGATGGGGCTCGAGATGTCCCAGGCCCACTCGCCGGTGTCGCGGTGGTAGAGCTGGACGAGGCCCTCGGGGTCGGTGTTGCGCGCGGCCTTGAGGCCGTTCTCGTCGTCGAAGCGCCGCTTGGAGCGCGCGGGGTTGTTGTGGGTCCCGATGTAGCCGTTGCGATCGGCCGCGGCGGCGAAGAGGATGTCGGGATCCTTCAGGAAGACGTCCTGGACCCGGGGCAGGGCCAGGTCGGTGAAAGCGACGAACCGCGTCCGGAACTTGGAGGTCTCGGCGCCTGCGATCGTCTCGTAGCGCTCGTCGAAGGCGTCCTCCGCCGTGAGTTTCTTGTCCCGGATGCCCGTCGTGAGCAGCTCGGCCACGATGGTTGCCCCCTGGCGGGCCATCCCCTTCCCCTTGAGCAGGAGGTTGTGCTCCATCTTCGAGGCGGCGGTCGTGATGAAGAACGCGCACAGCGCAGTCATCAGCACGCTCATTCCGAGCACCAGGAAGGCGGCAATCCTGAGGGACAGGTTGTTCTTGAGGTGGCGAATCATGTGCGTATCCCCATCTAGGCGTCGAAAGCCATCGAACGCTTGAACGACGGATCCATCATACGGGATCTCCAGAAAGCCTGTTGAGCGTGGATATTACGGAGCCTGCGGGGGGGCGATGAGCTATAATGGGGGCAGCACGCGCATGCCCGGGCCAGGCTCGGCTGTCACCAGGAGGCTGGATTGTCGCTCTCCCTGTCCGATGAGGTCCGGCGTCGCCGGACGTTCGCCATCATCTCCCACCCCGACGCGGGTAAGACCACCCTCACCGAGAAGCTCCTGCTGTACGGAGGCGCCATCCACATGGCGGGCTCGGTCAAGGCGCGCCGCGCCCAGCGCCACGCCACCTCGGACTGGATGGAGCTCGAGCGGCAGCGCGGCATCTCGATCACCTCGAGCGTCATGCAGTTCCCGTACGAGGGCCTCGAGGTCAACCTGCTCGACACCCCGGGCCACGAGGACTTCTCCGAGGACACCTACCGGACCCTGACGGCCGTGGACTCCGCGGTCATGCTGATCGACGCGGCCAAGGGCGTCGAGGCGCAGACCAAGAAGCTGTTCCAGGTCTGCCGCCTGCGCGAGATCCCCATCTTCACGTTCATCAATAAGCTCGATCGCTTCGGCCGCGATCCCCTGGACCTGATGGACGAGCTGGAGAAGGTGCTCGGCATCCGCTCGTGTCCCATGAACTGGCCCATCGGCATGGGCTCGGACTTCAAGGGCGTCTTCGTGCGCGCCACCCGCAAGATCCACCTCTTCAAGGCCACCGACCACGGCCAGCGCCAGGGCACCTCCGACGTGATCGCCCTGGACGATCCGGCCCTGCCCGAGATCCTGGGCGCGGCGCTCCATGCCCAGCTGCTCGAGGACATCGAGATGCTCGAGATCGCAGGCGATCCGTTCGACCTGGAGCGGGTGCTGGCCGGGCAGCTGAGCCCGCTGTTCTTCGGCTCGGCCATGACCAACTTCGGCGTGCAGATCTTCCTGGACGACTTCGTGAAGATCGCCCCCTCACCGGTGCCCCGCGAGACCAGCGACGGGCCCGTGGCGCCCGACCTGGAGCGCTTCAGCGGCTTCATCTTCAAGATCCAGGCCAACATGAACCCCGCCCACCGCGACTGCATGGCCTTCATGCGGGTCTGCTCGGGCAAGTTCACCCGGGGCATGACGGTCAAGCACGCGCGGACCAACCGCGACATGCGCCTGGCCAACAGTCACCAGCTGCTGGCGCAGGACCGGGCGGTGGTCGAGGAGGCCTATCCCGGCGACATCGTGGCGCTGTTCGACTCCGGCAACTTCCGGATCGGCGACACCCTGTGCGAGGGCAAGGCCTTCGAGTACCGGGGGATCCCGCGCTTCATGCCCGAGCACTTCGCCCAGGTGCGCCTCAAGGACCCCTCGAAGCGCAAGCAGCTCAAGAAGGGCCTCGACCAGCTCGCCGGGGAGGGTGCGGTCCAGGTCTTCTACCGGCCCCAGGTCGGCGACCAGGAGGCCATCCTCGGCGCGGTGGGCGTGCTCCAGTTCGAGGTCATGCAGCACCGCCTCAAGGCGGAGTACGGGGTCGACATCATCCTCGATCGCATGGGGGTCGAGCTGGCGCGCTGGGTGACGAACCCGGACTTCGACTACCGGACGATCAAGGACGCGGTGTGCGTGGTCGATCGCGACGAGCAGCCGGTACTCCTCTTCCGCGACCAGTGGATGATGCGCTTCGTGCAGGAGCGAAACCCGAACCTGGTCCTCACGGAGATCAGCTAGCCAAGAAATCGCCCCCCTCGAAGTGAGGGGGGCGATTCTCTTACACCGTCAAGAGGCGCAGGGTGTGGCTCTTGGGGTCCCAGCCCAGGGCCGAGCGGCCCTCGAGGATGGCGCGCAGCCGCTCGCCCAAGAGCGAGCCGCGCCAGCCTTCCAGGAAGGACAGGCTGAGCGACTCGCCCCGGCGGTAGGCCTCGGCGAGGCGCTGCAGGTCGCCGTTGGTCGCGAGCAGGGAGGCTGCGATCCCGGACTCGGCCGCGACCGTGTGGGTGACGGCCTGCAAGAGGTCCGCCAAAGCGAGGGTCGCCTCGTCGGGCGGGGGCGAGGGGGGCTCGGCCAGGGGGTACTCGGCGCGCGGGCGCGCGAGGGCGCGGGTGACCAGGTCCACCAGCTCGTCGCCGTAGCGGTCCAGGTCGCGGGGCTGGATGCCGCGCAGGTTGCGAAGCTGCTGCGCGCGCTTGGGCGAGCGGCGGGCGATCTCGACCAGCATCTCGTCCTTGAGGATGGAGCCGCGGGGCCTGTCGCGGCGCTGCGCCTCGCTCTCGCGCCACATGGCGAGCTCGCGCAGCACGCACAGGCCGCTCGAGTCCAGAGCACCCTTGCCGCGCACGCGGGTGTAGAGGGTCTCGGGGTTCTCGCGGGCCTGCTGCTGGGCGGCGACCGCCGACACGAGCTTCGTGCACTCCTGCTCGGCCCACTCCAGGCGGCCCGCCTGGCTCAGGGCGGCCTTCACCCGGTCGTAGACCGCCAGCAGGTGTCGCACGTCGTCCAGGGCGTAGGTGAGCTGGGCCTCGGTCAGGGGGCGCAGGGACCAGTCGGTCATGCTCTCGCCCTTGGGAAGCTTGATCTTGAGGACCGCCTCGACCAGCGCCCCGTAGCCCGGCTTGGCGCCGTAGCCGACCAGACCCGCGGCGAGCTGGGTGTCGAACATGGAGGGCATCAGCTCGCCGGTCAGGGCGCTGAGGACCTCGAGGTCCTGCTCGGCGGCGTGGAAGACCTTGAGGATGGCCGGATCGCGCAGCAGCGCGACGAAGGGGTCGCTGTCCATCCGGCCGAGCCTGCCGTAGTCGATGGCGGCGACCACGCCGTCGCGGCTGGCCACCTGGACGAGCTCCAGGCGCGGCGCGTAGCTGCGCTCGCGGATGAACTCGGTGTCGAGGGCGAGCACGTCGCAGCCCCGCAGGTCGTCGCAGAGGGCGGCGAGGCCGTGCGGGGTGTCGATGAAGCGGATCTCGGAGTTGGGTACCATCTCAAAGCCTTCCTAGTAGAGGGATCAGTCCATGAACCCACGCCGCAAATGCCCGTGTCAAGGCCGCTCGGGGGATGGCGGACAAACGCATCGAACTTATGTTTAAATGAACCCATGCGAGTTGAAACCGAGATCGATTCCAGCCTCCTCGACCTGCTGCGCCGCCACTGGGGCTACGACAGCTTCCTGCCCAACCAGGCCGAGGCCGTCCGGAGCGTCATGGAGCGGCGCGACTGCCTCGTCATCCTGCCCACGGGCGGCGGCAAGTCCATGTGCTACCAGCTGCCGGCGCTCGCGCTCGACGGCATGGCGGTGGTCGTCTCGCCCCTCCTGGCCCTCATGAAGGACCAGGTGGACGCGCTCCTGTCCAACGGGATCGCGGCCGCCACCCTCAACAGCAGCCTCTCGGCCGACGAGAAGCGCCGCACCTACCAGGCGATCCGAGAGGGAGCGATCAAGCTGCTCTACCTCTCGCCCGAGCGCCTCGCAGCCCCCGACGTCCACGATCTGCTCAAGAGCACGCCCATCAGCTTCTTCGCCGTGGACGAGGCGCACTGCGTCAGCCAGTGGGGCCACGAGTTCCGCCCCGACTACCGCAACCTCGCGAGGCTCCGCGAGTGGTTCCCCGAGGTGGGGATCCACGCCTACACCGCCACCGCGACCGAGGCGGTGCGCGAGGACGTGGTGCGGGCGCTCGGCATGAACGACGCCCTGACGCTGGTGGGCAGCTTCGATCGGCCCAACCTCCTCTACCGGGCCGAGTACCGCAAGGACATGCTCGCCCAGGTGCGCGCCGTGCTCGATCGCCACGCCGGCGAGGCCGGGGTCATCTACTGCATCCGCCGCGCCGACGTGGAGAGCCTGTGCGAGACGCTGCAGGGCCTCGGCTACAAGGCCCTGCCCTATCACGCGGGGCTTTCCACCGAGACCCGTCGCCACAACCAGGAGGCCTTCTCGACCGAGCGGGTGGATCTGATCGTGGCGACCGTCGCCTTCGGCATGGGGATCGATCGCTCCAACGTGCGCTTCGTCATCCACACGGGCATGCCCAAGGCCATCGAGAACTACCAGCAGGAGGCGGGCCGCGCGGGCCGCGATCGCCTCGAGGCCGAGTGCGTGCTCCTGTACGGGGCCGCCGACCCCATGGCCTGGCGCACCATCCAGGGCGAGCCTCGCAGCGACTACGACCGGCTCGCGCTCGACAAGATCAACGAGATGTACCGCTTCTGCCGGACGCTCACCTGCCGCCACCGCTTCCTGGTGGGCTACTTCGGCCAGGAGTTCGAGGGCGACAACTGCGGGGCGTGCGACGTCTGCCTCGGCGAGCACGCCGTGCTTCCCGACTCGCTGGTGGTCGCCCAGAAGATCCTCTCGTGCGTGGCCCGGGTCAAGGAGCGCTTCGGCGCCCGCTACGTGGCCGAGGTCCTCAAGGGCTCGAAGACCGCCAAGGTCCTCCAGAACGGCCACGACCAGCTCACGACCTACGGCCTCTTGGCCGAGTACCAGCTCACGGACATCGGCGACTGGATCGATCAGCTGACCGGGCTCGACTTTCTCGTGCGCGAGGGCGAGTTCCACACCCTGCGCCTGACGGCCGGGGGCTGGGCCCTGCTCAAGGGTGAGGCGAGCGTGCAGCTCACCCTGCCGCGCCAGGTCGAGCGCAAGGCGCCCGCCCGGCGCTCGGGGGCCGAGGGGGTCGCCCTCTCGCCGCAGGAGGAGAGCCTGTTCCAGGAGCTCAGGACGTGGCGGCGCGCGATCGCCCAGGAGCGCGGCGTGCCGCCCTACCTCATCCTCGGGGATGCGACCCTCAAGGAGCTCGCGCACCACCGGCCCGGATCGAGCCTCGCCCTGCGCGGCATCAAGGGCATCGGCGAGGCCAAGGCGCGGGACCTGGGCGATCGCCTCCTCGAGATCATCGCCCACCAGGCCCAGGCCCTCGGGCTGAGCCCCGCTGTCGAGGCGCCCTTGGTCTCGCTGCCCAGGGCCTCGGTGCCTGCCCCCGAGCCCGCCGCGGAGCGTCCCGGCCGCCCCAACCCCCAGCGCGAGGCGGCCTTCGAGGCCTTCCGGGCGGGATCGACGGTGGACGAGGTGGTCTCGCGCACGGGGCGCGCCGCGAGCACCGTCGAGGGCTACTTGCTCGAGTTCGTCCAGGATGAGAACGTCACGCGCCCCGAGCCCTGGCTCAGCCGGGCGACTTACGCCCGGGTGGTCGAGGCGGCGGCTCGTCTTCAGGCCGAGCGCCTCAAGCCCATCTACGAGGACCTGGGCGAGCGGGTCTCCTACGGGGACATTCGCCTGGCTCTCGCCATCCGGGCGAACCAGGCGCACGCAGGTGATGCCTGATTCCTGAGCCGAGGGCCCACCAAAAAAACCGGCCCCCCTTGGGGAGCCGGTTTTTTTGCTACGAGCGGGTGCGCGGGCTGTCCGCCACGTCGATCAGGTAAAGCAGGTTGTCCTTCCACTGCTTCCAGTCGGTGTCGACCTGGGAGTAGGGCGGGTTGAAGCGCGGATCCTGGAGCTCGGCGGCGAAGGCCAGGATGCCGTGGGCGTTGTACTGCCAGGTGGCCATGTCCGCGTAGGTCGGGTAGATGGTGCGGTTGATGGTGCCGTAGCGGTAGCCAAGGGGCTTGGCGATGCGATCGCCGATCTTGCGGAAGGTCGCTTCGTCCTTGGTGGGCGTGCTGGTGTTGCCGGGCGGCCAGAGGAACATGCCGCCGTAGCAGTGGATGTCCAGCGAGACGGTGAACTTCTCGCGGGCGCACAGGTCGCGGATCGCCTGCGACTCGGGCTCCGAGAAGGGGGCGCTGCCGCGGAAGTCGTCGGCCGACGAATCGGAGTTGCCCTGCTCGAAGTGGTCGTCGGCGTTGCGGTTGGTGTCCACCCCGCGGGTGCCGTCTCCGTTGTTGCGGGCGTTCTTGCGCCACATGGCGCTGCCGCCCTCGACCATGGTGCGGCCGTCCGGGTTCAGCACCGGCACGATCCAGATGTCGCGGGTGTCCACCAGCTTGGTGATGGCCGCGTCCTTGCCGTACTGCTCGGTCAAGAGGTGGAGGAGGCGCATGTTGAGTTCGACCGGGGGCAGCTCACGGGCGTGCTGGCCCGAGGTGATGAGCAGCGCGGGCTGGGTGCCCTGGGGCTGGGAAGTGACGTGGACGGCGGTGAGGGGGCGGTCCTGGAGCGATTTGCCGATGGTCTCGAGGCGCACGATCGAGGGGTACGCCGCCGCCACCTGCTTGACGTCGCTCATCACGTCTTCGACCGACTTGTAGCCTGTGGGCATCCCCACGCCCCGGATGCTGGGGGCCTGGATCACCTCGTAGCGGATGCCGAGGCGCTTGAGGGCCTCTTCGCCCTTGGCCGAGGCCAGGGCGTCGACCGTGCCCGCCGCGCGGTCCACGTTCTCGAAGAGGTCCACCCCGGCACGCGAGGCCGCCGTGAGCTCCGAGACGTCACGGAAGTGGATCCGAACCTGGCTACGCGGGGCCTGGCTCTCGGCGGCGCGCTGGGCGTTGCTGCGCTCGGCGTCGTTGTTGCCGAGCTGGAGGGCGCTGCTGCAGCCGGCGAGTGCCGCCAGGCTGAGCGTGAGACCGAGGAGCGCTGAGAAGCGTTTCATGTTCTTCCGCACGTTGACCTTTCCGATTTAAATCGAGGTTAAAGGATAATCTAATCTTAACACGAGCGTCCCGGCGAGGGCTACTTGCCGAAGACGGCCCCGATGGCGTCCACGGCCCCGTGGCCGTAAGCGTCATCCTTGCCCGGGGCGCCGAGGTCCCGGGCCGTCTTGTAGAGCTGCTGCTTGATCTGCTCCGGGGTCCAGTCCGGGTGGCGGGCGGCGATCAGGGCCGCCACGCCCGAAACGTAGGGGGCGGCGAAGGAGGTACCGCTGTGGTAGCCGTAGCCGCCGCCGAACCAGGCGAGAGCCTTGGTGCCGGGGGCGGCGAGATCGACGGCGGGCCCTCGGCTCGAGTCCTCGGCGAGCTTGGCTGCGCCCTGGGTGTCGTCGAGGTTCGAGACCGCGACCACCCGGGGATCGCTGGCGGGGAAGAGGACCGTGTCGGGTAGCTGGTCGCCCTCGTTGCCCGCGGCGACCACCACCAGGCTTCCCTTCGCCTCGGCGTAGGCGATCGCCTCGCTCACGGCCTTGATGGCCTCGGCGTGGGCCTTGGGGTCCGAGGGGGAGAGCTCCCACTGCAGCTTGGGGTCGAGGAAGTTGGAGCCGATGCTGACGTTGATGATCCGAGCACCGTGGTCGGCCGCGTAGCGGATGCCGTCGGCGAGCTGAGGCAGGAACTTGTCGTCATCCCAGTCCTGGATCTTGATGGGCAGGATCTTGACGCCCTTGGCCACGCTGTCGGCAGTGTCCGAGCCCGCGATGAGCGAGGCGACGGCGGTGCCGTGCCCCTCCTCGTCGTCCGCGGTGTCGGTCCCCTTGGTGCCGGTGTTGTAGCCTTCGAGCAGCCTTCCTTCGAGGATGCGGCTCTTGGGGGCCACCCCCGAGTCGATGACGGCGACCGTCACGCGGAACTGGTCGAGCTCGCTGAAGCCGTCGTCGGTGTAGAGGACGGTGTTCTTCTTGCCGCCTACCGTGACGCGATCGGCCAGGCTGAGCGCCTGCTCCGCGCCCAGGTGGGCGATCTTGCTCTCGGTGCGCAGCGCGCCCTTGAAGTAGGAGAGGGTGGCGCCGTCGCTCGTGATCACGCTCGGCATCTTGTCCTTGGCGGCCTGCGCCTTGAGGGCGGCGAGGTTCGCCTCGTTGTCCAGCATGCGCCTGGCGGGCTTGAGCTCGAGCGCGGGCGCGGCGCTTGCCGGCCGGGCCTGGCGGGCCGTGAGCTTCAGGGCGTCCTGGGCGAGAGAAAGCCTTTGCTGCGTTGCGGGCTTGGCCTGGGAAGGACGCTGGGTCGGGGCCGTGGCGGGGGCCTTGGCCACCCGGGTGTCTGCGCGCATGCGAATCTCCTTGGACGCTCTCTCGACGATCCGATAGCATCCTTATCGCCTCATCGAGGCCGCAGATTCTTATACGCGCACCAAGAAAAAATTAAATTGTATGGTTGGCCGGTGTGCGCCGCTCATTCTTCCTCGGTCCATTCGAGTAGCTTACGGCGCAGATCGTCCTTGCTCGGGAGAAACAACCGATACTCGCGCGCATGGATGTTTGCCCCCTCGGGGAGGGTGATTTCGACGAGCGCGTCGTGCTTCTTTTTGCAAAGGATGATGCCGATCGTCGGTCCTTCTTCGGGCAGCTTGACGTGCCGGTCGTAGTAGTTGACGTACATCTGCATCTGGCCGAGGTCCTGGTGGGTGAGCTTCCCGATCTTCAGGTCCACGAGGACGAAGCAGCGCATGAGGCGATTGTAGAACACGAGGTCGACGTAGAAGTGCTCGTCGTCGAAGGTGAAGCGTCGCTGGCGCCCCTCAAACAGGAAGCCCTTGCCGAGTTCCAGGAGGAAGTGCTCCAGCTTGTCGATGATGCCGGATTCGAGCTCGGACTCCGAGTAGCTCGGGCGCTGATCCAGCCCGAGGAACTCCAGCACGTAGGGCTCTTTGAGCAGATCGGTCGGCTTGGCGACGACCTGACCCTCGATCGAGAGCGCGCGAACTGCGTCCTTGTCGCGCGACAGCGCGAGCCGCTCGTAGAGGCTCGTATCGTACTGGCGGCGCAGTTCGCGCAGCGACCAGCCTTGATTCGTGGCCTCGATCTCGTAGAAATCACGTTCCGCGGGGTCGCCGATCCCGATGAGGAAGGCGTAGTGCGACCAGCCCAGGGTAAACGGGCGATGCATCGTGGGCGAGTATTCTGTAGACGGTGTCTGGGAAACCCCAGCAACACCAATGCTCTCCGAAATCCCAGACACTGTCTGGGATTTCGGAGAGCGATCCTGGTAGGCAACGTAAAACCGCCGGAACAGCCTCAGATTCTCGACCGAATAGCCCCGCCCGAACTCCGCTACCAAAGCCTTGGAAAGCGAAGGAAGCACACCCCGGCCATACTCGGCCCGCTCCTCCCCGCCCTGCTCATGCAGAACGATCCGCCGACCGATCTCGAAGTTGGTGAGCACCGCCAGTGCGTTGACCTGGCGCGCGGCGCTGGTGCGAGCGGCCTGGAGCAGTGCGCGGATCTCGGCGACGAGGGACGAGGCGTCGGGTAGGCTCATGCGGCGCCTCAGAGCGTCTCGAGCTTGCGGGTCATGCGGCGGTGGGGGATGTCCGCGTCCATGAAGATCGGGCCCTCGGCGACGAAGCCGAGCTTCTCGTAGAGGGGCATGGCCTCGAGCTGGCTGTCGAGCACGGCCTCGGTGAAGCCCTCGCGCCGCGCGTACTCCATCAGGAGCCTGACCAGCTTGCTTGCGATCCCCTTGCCGCGGTGAGGCTTCAGGGTGGCGACCCGGCCGATCTTGACCCGGCTGGCGTCGAGGGAGATGAGCCGGGCGGTCGCGACCGGCGTGTCGTCCTCGCTCGCGAGCACGTGCCATGCGATCCCGTCGTAGTCGTCGATCTCGAGATCGAGCGGGACGCCCTGCTCATGGACGAAGACGGCCTCGCGGATGCGCAGCGCGTCGCGGACCTGGGGATCGGTGCCGGCGAAGAGGTCGAGGCTCAGCATGGGGCTACCGGCTCAGCTTCTCTTCGATCCCGAGCAGGGCCTGGCCTGCGGGCGAGCTCTGGAGGACGTTGGCCAGGATCGAGAGGTTGTTGGAGAAGATCAGGACGCCGACGGCGACGAGCAGGAGGCCGCTTGCGATCTCGACCTTGCGCATGTGCTGCTTGATGCGGTTGAACAGCGAGAAGAAGGCGTTGATGGCCAGGGCCGTCGCGAAGAAGGGGACCCCCAGGCCGAGCGAGTAGGCCAAGAGCAGGGCGATCCCCTGGTTCAGCGTCTCGGACTGGCTCGCGTAGGTGAGGATCGCAGCCAGGATCGGCCCGATGCACGGGGTCCAGCCGAAGGCGAAGGCCAGGCCTACCAGGATCGCGCCGAAGAAGCCGGCAGGCTTCGCCGCCACCTGGAAGCGCTTCTCCATGTACAGGGCCTTGATCTTGAAGAGGCCCATGGTGTGGAGGCCGAAGAGGATGATCACCACCCCCGCGATCTGCGAGAGCAGGGTCAGCTTCTGGTTGAGGACCTGGCCGAAGGCCGTCGCCGTCGCGCCCAGGGCCACGAACACGATCGAGAAGCCCAGGATGAAGCCCAGCGAGTTGACGATCACCTTGCGCCGGGTGGCGGCGTCGGCGCCGTCACGCATCTGATCGCTGGACACCCCCGAGATGTACGAGAGGTAGCCGGGCACCAGGGGCAGGACGCAGGGCGAGAGGAACGAGATGAGGCCCGCCAGAAAGGCGGTCGGCAGGGAGATCGTCGCGTTCATGGGGTTCCTTCTTGCGAGGGGACTTCGAATCTAAGAGCATCTAACAAGACCAGGCATGTTATGCCGTTGGCCGCCGTGGGCGGCTCGAAGGAACAGTCTTGTTAGGCGCTCTAAGAAAGGTACGACATCCCCCCTGAAGCGTCAATTTTGGCGTATCCAGCCCTTCAAAAGGCTCTTCCCTTCGGAAATTGCCATCGCTTCCATCTTCAGCCAGATCTCGGCCGTCGCCCTGGCGTCGCCCAGGGCCCGGTGGCGGTCCTTGGCGCTCAGGCTCACGCCGAAGTGACTGACCAGCGCGTCCAGGTTGTGCTTGCCGAGCCGGGGCAGCAGCAGGCGCGCCACGCGCAGGGTGTCCAGGTGGGCGTGGGGCAGCGGCGCCTCGGTCACGAGCGTGGCCTGGAAGTCGAGGAAGCTGCGATCGAAGGGGGCGTTGTGGGAGATCAAAGGCGAGTCGCCGCAGAAGTCGAGGAACTGCGGCAGGACCTGGTCGAAGCGCGGGGCCGAGGCCACCATGGCATCCGAGATGCCGTGGATGCGCTGGACGAAGTAGGGGATCGAGCGCTCGGGGTGGACCAGGGTGGCGTAGGTCCCGGCGAGGCGCCCGTCCTCGATCGCCACGGCGCCGATCTCGACGATGCGATCGCCCTTGGCGGGGGACATGCCGGTGGTCTCCAGGTCGACGACGACCCAGCGCTTGCGAGAAGTGGTCTGCATGGGGCCATGATACCCTCAAGCGGGCGATCCTGCATGGTAAGATCTCCGCTTGTCCCCCCTCAAACTAGCCGCAGGCGCTAATCTCACCCGACGAGGACCCTATGGAACCCTGGCAACTCCTGACGACCCAGGCCGCCGAGTGGGGCGTGCCCCTCGACCCCGCGCAGGTCGACGCCCTCAAGCGCTTCTACGCCCTTTTGATCGAGGGCAATCAGCGCGCCAACCTCACCCGCATCACCGACGAGCGCGAGGCGGTGGTCAAGCACTTCCTGGACTCCCTCTCGGTGCTGCGCGCCTTCTCGGCCGAGGACCGAAAGGCGCCGCTGCGCTTCATCGACGTGGGGGCGGGCGCCGGCTTCCCGGGGATCCCGCTCATGGCCCTGGTCGGCGCCTGGTCGGGGACCCAGCTGGAGGCCACCCGCAAGAAGGTCGACTTCATGAGCGAGGCGATCGAGGCCCTCGGCCTGAACGGCCGGGCGCTGCACGGCCGCGCCGAGGAGCTCGCCCAGACCCCCGAGCACCGCGAGCAGTACGATCTGGTCTTCGGCCGGGCGGTGGCGGAGCTGAACGTGCTCTGCGAGCTGTGCCTGCCCTTCCTCAAGCTGGGAGGGCGCTTCGTGGCCATGAAGGGGGCGGGGGCCGACGACGAGGTCGCGCGCGCCCAGAAGGCCCTCAAGACGCTCGGCGGCGAGATCCGCGGGATCGTGAAGTTTTCTCTCCCCGAGGGGTTCGGCGAGCGGGCGCTGGTCGTGGTGGAGAAGGTTGCGCCAACGCCCAAAGCCTACCCTCGGCGGGCCGGACAGCCGGCTGCCAAGCCGTTATGTTAAGCAACATCAACTTGATGACGCGCGGATAATTTTTCAGGGGGCACGGGTATAGGAGGCACAGGACGCCAGGGGCGCTGAAACGGCGCGCCCACGGGAATCGCCAGGATTGGAGTGTGTGGGATGAAAAATTTTTCGGTCGTTCAAGAGCACTTCCGGAAGCTGCGTTGTGCGCACTGCAACGAAGCTTTCACGCCCGAAGGCGTCAAGCTCCTGCGCGAGGAAAAGGATTACTGGGTCGTCCGCGTCCACTGCACCGAGTGTAACCAGCCCGCGGGCGTGGCCATCGTCGGCGTCGAGTACGAGTCCGCCGAGGCGAGCACCACTCCGAGCGAGGCGAGCCGCGAGGGTTCGAGCCAGCCCCAGGTGAGCCGGGTTCGCGGCATCTTCTCGTCGCGCCGCGAGGAAGAGAAGTTCTCCGGCCTGCCCCCCATCTCGTCGGACGAGGTGCTGGACGCCCACCACTTCTTCGCGAAGCTCGGCAGCGACTGGATGGACCAGATCCCCAAGAAGACCCGCTAGTCATCCCCTCTCAACGCAAGGACGCCCGGCCATCGGCCGGGCGTCCTTGCGTTGAGAGGCTAGAGGTCGTCGATCGCCCCGGCGCGGCGCTTCATCTCCTTGCTCTGATCCGCCTGCATGGTCCAGCTGCGGCTCGCGGCGATGCGGCCCAGGTTGTTGCGCAGCTTGCGGCCGATCTCGGGCATGGCCCTGGTCAGGCGCTGGTAGTCGTCGAATGGGAAGTTGAGGAGCTTGGCGTCCGAGACGGCCACCACGTCCGCCGTGCGCTCGGGCTGCTTGTAGACCAGCGCCATCTCGCCGAAGACCTGGCCGGCACCGAGCCGCGCCACCGGCATGGCCTGGCCGTCCTTGGGGATCTGCACCTCGCAGTGGCCGTGGACGATCAGGTAGAAGGAGTCGGCCGGCGACCCCTGATGGACGATCGGTTGACCGGACTGGGCGGTGAAGGGAAGGGCGATCGCCTCGAGGGCCTTCAGCTCCTCCGGCTTGAGCCCGGCGAAGATGGTGGCGGCCTTCATGGCGTCGTGGTTGCTCGCCTGAGGGGCCTTCGCGGGCTCCTCGATGGCGCGAAGCACTCCGGTTCCCGCCTGGTTGGGGAGGGTGCTCCAGACCCGGCCCGCGACGATCTTGCCCAGGTTGCTGCGGAACTTGGTGCCGATCGCGGGGTGCTGCTGGGAAAGGCGCTCGTAGTCCGAGTAGGAAAAGCGCAAGAGCACCGCCTCGCTGGCCGCGAGCACGTCGGCCTGGCGCAGGGGCTGGGCGTAGAGCAGGGGCATCTCACCGACCAGCTGGCCCGAGCCGACCTGGGCGATGGGGGTGGCGGGGACGCCCTTGCCCTGGGGCAGGAGGATCTCGAGCTGGCCCGCGGCGACCAGGTAGAAGCAGTCGGCCTTTTCCCCCGTCTTGAGGATGGGATCGCCCGGCTGGAAGACGTGCTTGGTGGCGATCTTGAAGAACGCCGTCATCTCCTCGGGGGTCAGCCCCTGCAGGGCGGGCAGCCTGGAGAGGCGATCGAAGTTGACGTTGGCCATGGGCGCGCGCGCGAGCCTCCTCGTGAGGGTGGGGGAATCTCCGAGAGGATCATACCGTCGCTTGTTCAATTCGTAACCCACCGAGCGGGTGATCGCGTGACCGCGCGCACCGCCCCGCGCGCCGTACCTGGCTTAGCCTTGGAGCGTGGCGTCGGAGGCACTCATGCGCAATATCACTCGCTGGCTCGTCCTCGTGGCCGCCGCGGCGATCGCCGCGGGGCCCCTCGCGCCTGTCGAGGCCAGGGTCCGCCCCCGGGCCGAGGCCGCGCGGGTCGCGCGCCCCGTCGCGGACCCCGCCGTGGTCACCGGCATCTACTGGCGCGACGGCAGGCTCGAGATCGAGGGCGATCGCCCCCTCCAGGCGCGCCTGCTCAAGCTCGAGGCGCCCCACCGGGTGGTGATCGACCTGTTCGGGGCCGAGCTCGCCGATCCGGCGCTTTGCCAGACCCTCTCCATCCAGGAGGGCCCCTTCGCCCAGCTGCGGGTCGCGCTCCACCCCGAGGAGGGCTTCATCCGCTTCGTCCTGGACTGCACCGCCGAGGCCGACGTCCGGCTCAGCCAGCAGCAGGAGGGGCAGACCCTCAGCCTGGCGCGCGTGTCGCCCGACCCTGCCAGAGCGCCCCGGCCCGAGCAGGGCTCGCGCGTCACCCGCACCCCGATCGAGGCCCACGGCCCCGCCGCGCCGCGGGTCTTCCTGGAGCACGGCCCGGCCGTGCCCGACTCCTTCTGGGTCTACGGCCCCGCCCTGCCCGCGGACTGGCCCGAGGCCCTGAGCGAGCGCCAGCTCTACGGTCCCGCCCAGCCCGCGCCCAGCCCCTCGCCCACCCCCGAGGCTCTCGTCTCGCTCGAGACCGTCGCGCGCGCCCAGCGCCTCGACTCCCTCACCCTCCGGCGCAAGCGCGGGCAGGTCTTCCTGCGCCTGGCCTGCGATCGGGCCCTCTCCTACGAGGTCGAGCAGGAGTGGGCGCCCTCCAAGCTCACCGTCCGGGTTCCCGGGGGCAGCTTCGCGGGTCGCCTGCCCGGGCTGGTCGACGGGGTCGAGGCCCTCGGCGTGGAGAAGGAGGGCAAGGACTGGCTCCTTCACCTGACCCTGCCGCGCGGCCTCTACGCCTACGACGCCCAGGCGAAGGACGGCGGCAAGGTGCTGGAGCTGAGCTGGCGCCGGCAGGACGTGGCGGGCGGCAAGCCCACGGTCATCGTGGACGCGGGGCACGGGGGGGACGATCCCGGGGCCATCGGCCCGGGGGGTACCAAGGAGGCCCACGTCACCCTCGCCATGGCCAGGGCGGTGCGCGAGGCGCTCGAGGCCCGGGGCGACCTGAACGTCGTCATGACGCGCACCACCGACTCTTCGGTGGATCTGGCCTCGAGGGCCCGCCTGGTGGACACCCTCAAGCCCGCCCTCTTCGTCAGCCTGCACGGCAACTCCTGCGAGTCGGCCGAGATCGGGGGCCTCGAGACGTACTATCGCAACGAGGTGAGCCGGCCTCTGGCGCGCCACTTGCACAGCGCGATCGCACGGATCCTCGGCCGCCCGGATCGCGGCGTTCGCCAGGCGCGCCTCTACGTCCTGCGCAGCCAGAGCGTGCCGTCGGTGCTGGTCGAGTCGGCCTACCTCTCCAACCCGGACGAGGAGAAGCTGCTCGCGAGCGAATCCTTCCAGAAGGAGCTGGGCTCGGCGGTGGCCAAGGGGATCCTGGGTTACCTCTCGCAGACCCCCGTGGCGGAGCTACCGAGCCGGGCCGAGTAGCGGCTTCGGCGCGAGGCTCTCCAGGCGATCCGCGGTATCGAGCAATCGATCCAGGCTCACCCCCCGCGCCTCCAGGGTCATGGGCAGCGCCCTCCACTCGGGGTGCTGGCCGAGCAGCTCCTCGATCCAGCCCGACTCGGTCGGCAGGCGATGGTCCTGGCCGCTGCGGTCGGTCTCGTGGAGCCGCAGGGCCGTGAGGTGCGGCGCGATCGCGGCGAGGAGGGCCTCCGCGCCCTCGTAGCCGGAGCCCGAGGCCCGTGCCGAGGCCAGGGCGTGACCCAGGTCGGCCTGCACCCCCAGGAAGGGCACCTGGAGGGCCTGGATCATCCCGCTGATCTCGTCCGCGTCGCCGAGCAGCATGGCCGGGTGGCGCATGTCGCTGTTGGTCAAGGCGAGCGACATGCCGCGCGCGTCGGCCACGTTCGCGAGGCGATCCAGCGATCGCATGAGCGCGTCGAGGGCGAGCTCGCGCGGCACGCTGCGGCTCGCGCGGGTCTGGTCCAGCGTCTCTTCGAGGGCGAAGCCCGGCATGAGGCTCAGGCGCGTGACCCCGAGCTCCGCCGCGCGCGTCATCACCTCCTCCACCAGCCGGATCGAGCGCAGCCGGAAGTCCTCGTCGAGGGCGGCGAGGTTGGCGCGCGGGGCGTCCGAGAAGGCGTGGTGCACCGTGAGGTCGCACCCGGCTTCCTGCAAGGGGCGCATGACCGCCGGATCGCAGAGCAGGGCCGGGATGCCGGGCAGGGCGATGCGCCGGTGCGCGGCGAGCCGGAAGACCTCGAGGGTCTCGGCGAGGCCCATGGCCGGAGCGAGGCTGCGAGCAGAGAGGAAAAGGGGCATCGGGACCTCCTGGTGGTCCCATGGTCGGCCAAGGCCGCCCGGGCGTCAAGGCACCCCCTTCCGAGATTTCGCTCAAAATTAACACCGGCTTAACCGCTTGCGCGTCAGGCGCGCCCCGCCTGGGCGGATAACTCCTGGGTAGGGGTTTTAGGAGATTCAGAGCCGTGACCAAGGATGAGCGCCAATTGAGCCTCCATCGCTTGACCGCCATCTTGGCGGGGCTCGTCCTGATCCTGACCGGGTGCGGGGCCCCCAACACCAGCGCCATCTCTTACAACCGCTCGATGCAGACCAAGGCCCAGAGCCTCGCGGTCCGCTCCAGCCGGGTGATCGTCAAGTTCCGCGCCACCGCCACCGACCAGCAGGTCAAGAGCGTCTCGCGCTTCGTGGCCGCGAGCATCCCGAGCCTCGGCATCTCGGTGCTCAACGTCGGCACCAAGGACGCGAGCACCCAGCTCGCCGCGCTGGCGAGCACCGGCGCGGTCGAGTACTCCGAGCCCGACTACGTCTCGAAGACCCAGGTCACCACCAACGACCCCGGCCTCGGCCAGCAGTACGGCCACCGCGCCATCAACGTCTCGCGCGCCTGGGACGTGACCATGGGCGATCCGAGCGTCGTGGTCGCCGTGGTGGACACCGGCATCGACCTCAACCATCCCGACCTGCGCGATCGCCTCGTCTCGGGCGTCAGCTTCGTTCCCGGCACCTCGGGCCCCATGGACGACAACGGCCACGGCACCCACGTGGCGGGCATCATCGCCGCCACCGGCAACAACGGCCAGGGCGTGGTCGGCGTGGCTCCCAACTGCCGCCTGATGCCCGTCAAGGTGCTCGACACCAACGGCGAGGGCAACACCAGCGACATCGTCTCGGGCATCGTCTGGGCCACCGAGCACGGCGCGCGGGTCATCAACCTCAGCCTGGGCGGCGGCGGGGGCGGCAAGGCCCTCGAGAGCGCCGTGGCCTACGCCCAGCGCAAGGGCACCGTGGTGGTCGCCGCCATGGGCAACGACGGCAGCAACCTCCAGGCCTACCCGGCCTCCTACCCCGGCGTGATCGCCGTCGGCTCGGTGGACGAGGGCGACAGGCGCTCGGACTTCTCCAACTTCGGCCGCTGGATCAGCGTCACGGCCCCGGGCGGCGAGATCTACTCGACCATGCCCACCTACCGCACCACCCTCATGGACGAGGACCCGGGCGCTGACATCGGCTACGGCACCCTCTCGGGCACCTCGATGGCCACCCCCTACGTGGCGGGCCTGGTGGCGCTCATCTGCTCGGCCAACCCCCGCATCGCCCCGGCCGCGGTCAAGACCCTTCTCGAGCGCAGCGCCACCGATCTTCAGACCCCCGGCTACGACTCGTTCACGGGCTACGGCCGGATCGACGCCGCCAAGGCCCTGGGCCGGTAGCCCATCGGATAAGGCCAGGCTCGGTGTTGTCGGGTGTTCTGTTTTTGGTCAGGATTAACGAAATGTTTCGCGGCGGTTGCGTCCGGGAGCCCGCTGTGCTACATTTAATTCGCGGGGTAGAGCAGTCCGGTAGCTCGTCGGGCTCATAACCCGAAGGTCGTAGGTTCAAATCCTGCCCCCGCAACTCAAGCAGAGGCCGCCGTTTTCGGCGGCCTCTGCTTTTTTTGCGCCGTCGCGTCGGAACTTCGGCCCCGCGACGCGGGGCCATGTCCTCCGGTGCGCGGGCCGTGCATTCGCGATCGCCGCGCGATATAATCAGAGGCGCCTGACGAGACCGTTCCTCCCTGGTCGCCCGCGGTGGCCAACGGTCGTGATCCGCCTGGTTTTGTCGGGCCCCCCAAGAGGCGCCGTGAAAGAGACCCAAGACCTCGCGCCCTCGACGCCGCCGCCGGCCTCCAGGGTGTCGCTCATAACCGTCATCAGCCGCGTGTTGCTGATCCTCACCTGCCTTCTGGGCGGGGTGCTGACGGTTGCGGGGATCTCCTTCTACCAGTCGCGCCACGCCCTGCTCCATGAGGGGGTCAGGGCGGTCGAGGCGGGCGTCTCGCTCGCGCTCGGGGTGCCCGTCTCCGTCGGCAAGGTCGAGGGGCCCTACTGGGATGGCCTGACGATCCGCGACGTCAAGATCTACGGCTCGCACCGCAAGGGAGCGCCGGTCATCGCCGAGGCGCCCCTCATCCGGGCCTCGTACTCGATCATCGAGATCCTTCGCCTCGGCAAGCGCCCTGTCATGGTGGACGTCTACCGGCCGCGCTTCTTCCTCTCGCGCTCAGCCACGGGCTCGCTCGATTACGTCCCGACCTTCGCGCAGGGCCCTGCCGGCCCCACCAAGCTCCCCGACCTGCCTCCCATCCGGGTCCGCGTCCACGACGGCAGCGCCGCCTGGCGCGACCATGCCATGTACCGCGTGGCCGACTTCAGGGCCGAGGCGCGCGACCTCTCGGGGCAGGTGGACATCGTCGACAAGGTGCTCAAGTTCCAGGCCTCGGCCCGAGAGGCCCCCGCGCGCCTCAGCGCCCATGGCGCGATCCACCTGGAGCGCATGAGCGGCCGGATCGACGCCGAGGTGCAGGCCCTTCCCACGGCGCGCTGGGTCAACTACCTGGCCTCGTCGCCCGACTTCCTCATCACCGGCGGCGCCGCCCGGGTGGGCGCCCGCATCCAGTGGGAGAGCCCCGAGAACCTCACTCTGAAGGGTGACGTGCAGGTCACCGACGCCTCCCTTGACGCGCGCGGCGTTCGCCTGCCGGTGCAGGACGTCCAGGCCCGCGCCACCTTCGACCTGAACGAGGTGGTGGTGAGCGAGGCGAGCGGCGCCATGGCGGGCAACCGCTTCTCGGCGACCGGCAGGGTGCTCGACCTGGGCAAGCCCGCCATGCGCCTGCGCTTCACGGGCGGCGCCCCCCGGGTCGACGTGGCGACCCTGATCCCCCTGGTTCCGGATCTCGCCTCTTACGGCATCAACGGCCTCGCGCAGGGGACCGCGGTGGTGAGCGGCACCACCCTGCGCCCGGTCGTGGACGCCAAGGCGACCATGGCCGAGGGGCGCGTGCTCGAGCAGGTCGCGCGCGACGTGTCCGCCGACATCCACTACGAGGGGATGGACGTCACCCTCCCGCGCTGGCAGGCGACACTCAACGGCGGAACGGTCACCGGCCGCTCGAGCTTCACTCTCGAGGAGAACCCCAGGCTCACGACCGAGGCCCGCTGGGCGGGGGTGGACGTCCCCGAGACCCTTTCGCGCTACGTGAAGGACGTGCCGAGCGTTACAGGTAAGCTCGAGGGCCAGGTCAGCGTCACGGGCACCACCCTGAGGCCCGTGGCGACCGGCTCGGTCCGGATCGCGGACGCCCGCTACGCCGCCCAGGGTTTCTCGGCCGCCCGGGCTTCCTTCGCCTACGCCGATCACCGCTGGCGCGTCCCCGAGGGCGAGGTCGGGCTCGGCGAGGGCCTGCTGCGCTTCTCGGCCAACGGCACCGAGACGGGCGTCTTCGCGGGCCGCTTCGACGCGCAGTCCCTGCCCCTCGAGGCCCTCGGTCCCCTCGGCGTCGAGGCCCCGGTCACGGGCAGCGCCGCGGCGAGCGGCTCGTTCGCGGGCGACTGGACCCGCATCGCCGAGATCCGCGCCCGCGGCGAGGCCGCGCTCCGCTCGGCCAGCATCGCCAAGCAGCCTATCGAGGAGGCCACGGCGAGCTGGGCGGTCGCGGGCGGCCAGCTTCAGCTGTCGGGAGTGGCTGCGGCCCTCGCGGACGGGGCGGTGGCGGGCAGCGCCATGATCGACCTGGCGGCGCCTTCGAGCAAGCTGCCGCGCCTGCGGGCGGACTTCACCGCCAAGGGCCTGGAGCTCGCGCGGGTCGAGCCCCTGCAGGCCGAGCTCGCCTCTCAGGCCGGCGAGCTGAAGGGCCGCGTCTCGGCCACCGGCAGCGTCGAGAGTGACGGGACGGCCTGGCGCATGCAGGCCGAGGCGCTCGGCACCGAGATCGACGCGGCGCGCCTCGGGCACCTGCAGCGCGTCTCGGGGCCCGTCTACTTCGGCCACCAGCACCTGACGTTCCCCGAGCTGGCCATCCGCCTGCCCAGGGGGGTGGGCGCGACCGTGCGAGGGTCGCTGGCCTTCGACCGGCCGGTGCCCGCCGCCGACCTGGAGGTGAGCATCCAGGACGCGAGCGCCAAGGACCTCATGACGGCCCTCCACTGGGAGCAGTTGCTGCGCGGGACCTGGATCGACCGCCGTTTCGGCGAGAAGGAGCCCGAGGGGCCGCCCACGGAGGTAGCGACCCTCGCCGACGACGTGCCTCCGAGCACCGGCGGCTCCGTCTCCTTGAAGGAGCTGATCGCCCACTGGGAGCGCCGTCACCTGGAGCCCCTGAGCGTCGGGGAGGACTTCGCCGGCTCCAAGCTGCCCTTCTGGCAGGCGGTGGATGGCCGCTTCAACCTGGATCTCGCCTACCAGGGCCTCGTGAGCGAGCCCGAGGTGCGCGTGCGCGCCCGCCTCAAGGACGGAGTGGTCTACGGCCACCCCATGCGTAACGCCAGCCTGACGGCGGTCTACCGCAACCAGCGCCTCTACGTGCCGGTCTTCGACTTGTTCGAGGCTCCGGCCGCGGGCGCTGCCTCGGAGACCGGGGCCGCCCTCCAGGCGCGCGGAGTGCTCGGCCAGGACGGCACCCTCGCCATCTACGGCAGCAACCTGGACTTGAGCTGGGTCAACCCCTACCTGCGCGCCCAGGAGCTCGCGCTCTCGGGTCGCGGCGGCTTCACCCTGCTCGCGAAGGGGGATCTGGCCGACCCGCGCTTCGAGATCGTCGCCGAGGTGGGCAACGGCGCCATCGGGCCTTCGAGCGGAAAGCCCAAGGAGGACGAGGAGAACCGCTTCACCTTCACCCGGGCCGACGCCAAGGCCTCGTACTACCGGGGGCGCGTGACCATCGAGAGCTCCAAGGTCGTCAAGGACGGCCACGAGGCCCACATCTCGGGTGAGCTCCCCGTCATTCCCGCCCTCGCCGGGAACTCGCTCGACGTGGCCCTCGACCTCAAGGACGAGAGCCTCGCCATCGTCACGGCCCTCACCCGAGGCGAGATCCTGTGGAAGGGCGGCCCTGGCAGCGTCACGCTCAAGCTGGGCGGGACGCTCGAGACCCCCGAGCTCTCGGGCAACATCGACCTGAGGGGGGTGACGATCCGCGAGCGCAACCTCAAGAACGACATCCACGAGATCCGCGCGCTGGCGACCATCTCGACCAAGGCCATCTCGATCGAGCGGGCGTCGGCCCTCTACGGCAAGGGAACCCTGCTTGCGACCGGCCAGGTCATGCTCAAGCAGTTCCAGCCCGACAAGCTGCGCTTGCAGGCGATCGCGCGCCAGACCCACCTGGAGATGACGAGCGGCCTCTACAGCGGAATGGTCGATGCCTCGCTGGAGATCGGGGGGACGGTTCGCCGGCCGGTCATCGGGGGGACGGTCGCCATGAGCCGCGGTACCGTGGACCTGGAGGCGATGATGGGGGCCGAGGGCGGCGGGAGCGCCGCGGCCGCCGGCCCCGCGGTGCCCATCGAGATCAAGGACCTGAACCTGCGCATCCACGACGGGATCACGGTGCTCGGCAACAAGGCCGTGATTGCCCTGGGGGATGCGCGCATGTTCGAGGCGGGGATCGACGGCGGCCTGCTCGTGAACGGCATGCTCGACGCGCCCCAGGCGCGGGGCACGATCAACGTGCGAAGCGGGACCTTCGTGCCCCTCAACAGCCCCTTCGACATCGTGGGCGGGACCATCGAGTTCCTGGGGCAGGGGGTGACCCCCGACGCGGCGACCGAGGGTTTCGACGACCTGCTGCCCTCCTTCGGGATCGCGCAGGGGGACTCCAAGCTGCCCAACGCGCGCCTCAACGTCGTCGCCAAGGGCCAGGTCTACGACTACAACCCGCTGGACTTCCCGAATCCCGAGGCGAACCGCAACGGAGGGATGCTCGAGGTCAAGGCGACGGTCACCGGCAGCCTCCAGAACATGGAGCGCAAGTTCGAGTGCACCAACATCCAGAACCTCTCCCAGGACCGCATCGAGAAGGTGCTCGGCAAGGAGTACCTGGTCACGGGCATCATCGGCGGCGGCATCATGCAGAGCGGCGACGACGGCAAGAAGGACGACAGGACCAGGGCCATCGTGACCACCGAGGTCTCGGGCTTCCTCTCGACGGCGAGCCGTCGCTTCTTCACCCCCGTGACCTCGGGCCTGCAGAGCTTCCTGCCGCTCGAGTCCTTCGGTTTCGATCTGGTCTCGATGGTCGGCAACGCCGAGAAGATGGCGATCTTCTCGGGGCTGGGCCTCAGCCCCTCCATGTACACGGAAACCAAGCCCCTCTTCGGCGGAGTCTCCCTCTCGGGTCGCTACACCTTCCGCACCGACGGCAAGAACGTTTACCAGGCGGGCTTGAACTACCGGTTCAACGAGTTCCTGTCGCTGCAGGCGGGAGTGGACAACAACGAGATCCAGGGAGCGCAGAAGCCGTACCTCGAGAACCTGGGTGGCGCCAACCCCTCGGCCACCCTGAACTGGCAACGTCGCTTCTAGGCCTTAAGACCTCCTTAGCGATTTCTTGTCAAGGTTAAGGCCCAGTGATAGAATCAAGGTTAAGAAACCCGCCTGAGGTGGGTAAAATGCTCGTGCGCGGGCTTTTTCACCGAGCGACTCACGCGCTTGCAAAGGAGTGGCAATGGCCGAGAAGATTCTGCTTGTCGACGACGAAGAGATGATCGTCGAGTCCATCGAGTTCGCTCTCATGCAAGAGGGTTACGAGGTCGTCAAGGCCCACGATGGACAGGAGGCCCTCCAGCAAGTCCAGCTCGCGAAGCCCAACCTGATCGTCCTGGACCTCATGCTGCCCAAGCTGAGCGGCCTCGAGGTCTGCCGTCTCTTGCGCCGCGAGCAGAACGACATCCCCATCATCATGCTCACCGCCAAGGGCGAGGAGATCGACCGCGTCATCGGCCTCGAGGTCGGCGCCGACGATTACCTGATCAAGCCCTTCAGCCTCCGCGAGCTGGTCGCCCGCATCAAGGCCCTGCTGCGCCGCAGCAAGCCCAGCGACGTCGAGAGCAAGAGCAAGGTCTTCCAGCACGGCGACCTGATGATCAACCTCTCCGAGCACCGCGTGATGGTCGGCGATCGCGAGGTCGAGCTCTCGCCCAAGGAGTTCAAGATCCTCGCCATGCTCATGGGCACGCCGGGTCGCGTCTTCTCCCGCGAGGAGCTGCTGGAGCAGGTCTGGGGCCTGGACTTCTACGGCGACACCAAGACCGTCGACGTCCACATCCGCTGGCTGCGCGAGAAGATCGAGGAGGACCCCTCGAACCCCAAGTTCATCCAGACCGTTCGCGGCTTCGGCTACCGCCTGGGCGCCTAGCCCCCGGTCGCCACGCATGCCGCCGCGTCCGCAGAAGCAAGGGGGCGCCGAGCGCGACAACCTGACGGTCTGGAGTGGCCAGTCCGGTTGGCACGAAGCCTATACCCTCAAGGTGAGCGACCCCCGGCAGGGGGTCGCCCTTTGGCTGCGCTACGTCCTGGTCGCCCCCGTCGAGGGGGAGGCCTTCGTCGAGCTGTGGGGCATCGCCTTCAACGGCGCCGGCACGCACAAGCACATCATCATCCGCGAGGTGCGCCCCTTCGAGCAGGCGCGCTTCGACCGCCGCCCCTTCGCCTTCCAGATCGAGCGCGCCGTCCTGACCCACAAGAGCGCCCGCGGCCGGATCGAGGGCGACGGCCAGCGCCTCGCGTGGGTCATGCACTGGGAGGGGGCTGCCACCTCCTTTCGGCCCTACCCGCTCAAGGCCTTCTACGACTCCGGCCTCATCGCCTCCAAGGTCCTGGTCCCCAACCCGGATCTGCGCATCAGCGGCGAGGTCCTCTTCAACAAGCGGCGCATCGAGCTGAACGGGGCGGTCGGCGTCCAGCTCCATTCCTGGGGGCCTCGCCTGCCGCGGGGCTCGGCCTGGGCCCACTGCGCCACCTTCCGCGAGGATCCCGACGCCTCCTTCGAGGCGATCGCGACCGATCCCGGCGGCCTCCTGCAACCTCGCCTGAACGCCTTCCGCTTCTGCTACGACGGCGAGGAGCACGTCGTCAACGACCTGCGCCAGCTGCTCGGCGCCAAGGGGCGCTACGACCCGAACGGCTGGTACTTCGACGTGATCCGGGGCGATCGCCGCTTCGAGGGCACCATCGAGGTGCCCTACGGTCGCACGGCAGGCCTCGCCTACCAGGATCCCTCCGGTGAGAGCGCCTACGCCTACAACACCCAGCTCGCCAACATGACCCTTGCGGTCTATCGCAAGCAGGGCAACGCCTGGAAGCAGGAGCGCGAGCTCAGCGCCGAGGCGTCCTGCGGCCTCGAGGTCCTCACCCGCACCCCGGATCCGGAGATCCCGCTGGCGATCCAGGATTCGGTCGAGCTGGATGGTTAAGATCAGGTTGCATCTCATTTTTGACTGTGATAAACTTCCAGATCGCAGTACCTGTTTGCCACTGACCGGCTTCATGGCCGGCTCCGCATCTAAGTCGGATCCCTATCTAAGGAGACACCAATGAGCACCCGCCTGATTGCGCGCGACGTCATCAACGAGATCGAGAAAGCCCAGCTCAAGGAGTCGGTGCCTGCGATCAACCCCGGCGACACCGTCAAGGTCTACGCCAAGATCGTTGAGGGCGGCAAGGAGCGCATCCAGGGCTACGAAGGCGTCGTCATCAAGCGCCGCGGCTCGGGCCTCAACCAGACCGTGACCGTCCGCCGCATCTTCCAGGGTGTGGGCGTCGAGCGCGTGTTCCTGCTGCACTCGCCCCGCATCGACAAGATCGAGGTGCTGCGCCGCGGTGACGTCCGTCGTGCCAAGCTCTACTACCTCCGCGGCCTGCAGGGCAAGGCTGCCCGCATCAAGGAGAAGGCGCGCAACGCCAAGTAGGCCTCAATGCCTTCCGAGCCCCGGAGCGTATGCCGTCAGGCGCAGTCGCTCCGGGGCTCGCCCTATCTACTCAGTCAGGAACGCACCATGACCGATCCCCATCGCGACGAAGACGAGGAGAAGCCCTCCTCCCCCTATCCCACCGTCCAGTGGTTCCCGGGGCACATCGCCAAGGCCCAGCGCGAGCTTCGCGAGAGGCTCCAGATCATCGACTTCGTGCTGGAGCTGGTGGACGCGCGCATCCCGGCGAGCAGCCGCTTCGGCCAGACGACCGAGCTCATCAAGGGCAAGCCCTCGATCGTGGTGCTGACCAAGACCGACCTGGCCGACCCCGCGCGCACCCAGGCCTGGATCAAGCTGCTGCGCAGCCAGGGGCAGCCCGCGATCGCCATGAACTCGCTCAAGGGCGAGGGGATCTCTGCGCTCAAGCAGGAGATCACCCGGCTCAACGAGGTGGTGCAGGCCAAGGTCAAGGCTCGCGGCCGCCTGCCGCGCCCCGCGCGGATCATGGTGGTGGGCCTGCCGAACGTGGGGAAGAGCTCGCTCATCAACCGCCTGACCAAGACCGGCCGCGCCAGGACCGGGGACAAGCCGGGCGTGACCCGGGCCGTCTCCTGGATCCGCATCGGCAAGGACCTGGAGCTGATGGACACCCCCGGCATCATCCCGCCCAAGCTCGGCGAGCCCATCGTCGCGCTCAAGCTCGCCATGACCGGCGGGGTGGGCAGCCAGGCCTACGACCCGATCGAGGTCGCGCGCTTCGCCATCGGGATCCTGCAGGAGCACGCCCCTTCGACCCTCGCGGCGTTCGGCCCGGAGCCCAGCCTCGAGGTCATCGGCCGCAAGCGCGGCTTCCTCAAGCAGGGCGACCAGGTCGATCACGAGCGCACGGCCCGCACCTTCCTCTCGGACCTGCGCGGCGGAGCCCTCGGGCCGCTCACCCTGGACGACCCGGCCTCCTTCGCTTGAACGCGGGGCCGCTTCCGGCCCTCCTCGAAACGCGATATACTGTCATCCGTACGCTGAACGCCGGCGCACGCTGGCACCAGGAGGACTAGAATTGCGCATCGCGCTCGGTAGCGACCACGCCGGCTTCGACCTCAAGGAAGCCCTCGAGGCCTGGCTCCTCTCCCAAGGCCACGTCGTCTCGGATCTGGGCTGCCACGACACCACCCGCACCGACTACCCCCCCATCGCCCATGCGCTCGCCCGCGAGATCACCTCCGGGCGCGCCGAGCGCGGCGTCCTGGTCTGCGGATCGGGGATCGGGGTCTCGATCGCGGCCAACCGCATCGAGGGGGCCCGCGCGGCCCTGGTCAACGAGCCCGTTTCGGCCCGCCTCGCCCGCGAGCACAACGATGCCAACATCGTCTGCCTCGGCGCGCGCCTGGTGGGCCCCGACATGGCCCAAGAAATCCTGCGGGTCTTCCTGGAGACCCCCTTCGAGGGGGGGCGCCACGAGGCCCGCGTCGCCATGATCGACGCCGTCACGCTCTAACTGTACGAGGATTCAGCTTTGAACGAGTTTCCGCACCTTCGCCAGGCCGACCCCGACATCGCCGCCCTCATCGACCAGGAGCTGGGCCGCCAGCGCGGCAACCTCGAGCTCATCGCCTCCGAGAACTTCACCAGCCAGGCGGTGATGGAGGCCATGGGCACGGTGCCCACCAACAAGTACGCCGAGGGCTATCCCGGCAAGCGCTACTACGGCGGCTGCGAGTACGTCGACGGCATCGAGACCCTGGCCATCGAGCGCGCCAAGCAGCTCTTCGGGGCCGAGCACGCCAACGTCCAGCCCCACTCGGGCGCCAACGCCAACACCGCGGTCTTCGTGGCGGCCCTCAAGCCCGGCGACACGGTGCTCGGCATGAACCTCGCCCACGGCGGCCACCTCACCCACGGCAGCCCCGTCAACTTCTCGGGCCTCTTCTACAACATCGTGCCCTACGGCGTGGACCCCGAGACCGAGCGCATCGACTACGAGGCCCTCGAGCAGCTCGCCCAGGAGCACAAGCCCAAGCTGATCATCGCGGGGGCCTCGGCCTACTCGCGCGTCATCGACTTCGCGCGCTTCCGGGCGATCGCCGACTCCGTCGGCGCCCTCCTGATGGTCGACATGGCCCACATCGCGGGTCTGGTGGCGGCCGGGCTGCACCCGAGCCCCGTGCCGCACGCCCACTTCGTCACCACCACCACCCACAAGACCCTGCGCGGCCCGCGCGGCGGCATGATCCTCTGCACCGCGGAGTGGGCCAAGGCCGTCGACAAGGCGGTCTTCCCCGGCACCCAGGGCGGCCCGCTCATGCACGTCATCGCGGCCAAGGCCGTCGCCCTCAAGGAGGCCCTGGAGCCCGCCTTCGCCGACTACCAGCGCCAGGTGATCGCCAACGCCAAGCGCCTGGCCGAGCGCCTTTCCAAGGAGGGCCTGCGCATCGTCTCGGGCGGCACCGACAACCACCTCTTCAGCCTGGACGTCCGCTCGGTCAGCCTCACGGGCAAGGCCGCGAGCGCCCTGATGGACGAGGTGGGGATCACCGTCAACAAGAACACCATCCCCAACGACCCCGAGAGCCCGTTCGTCACCTCGGGCGTCCGCATCGGCACCCCCGCCGTGACCACCCGCGGCATGAAGGAGCCCGAGATGGACCGGATCGCCGAGGCGATCGCGAGTCTGCTGCGGGATCCCGAGAGCCCGATGGTCCGCACCCAGGTCGAGCGGACGGTGGCCAGCCTCTGCGCCGCCTTCCCCCTGTACGAGGGCGCTCCGGCAGCGAGCGTGAAGTAAGGCTGTCGTGACCGATTACTGGCTGCTCGTCGTTGCCCTGTCCGTGATGGCCCCCTGGCTGGCCACGGACATCCTCATCCCGTGGGTCGTCCGCCTCGCCTACAAGATCGGCAAGGTGGACCAACCGGATGCGCGCAAGGTCCACACCATCCCCATCCCCCGCCTCGGGGGCGTGGCCATCTTCGCGGGCTTCTTCATCGGGCTGCTGGCCCTCGAGCTGCTGGTGCCCGGCGAGCTCTTCGCCCTCGAGGGGCCGCTGCGCGGGGTGCTGGTCGGCGGGGCCCTGATGTTCCTGGTGGGCATCGTCGACGACCTCAAGCCCCTCAACGCCAAGCTGAAGTTCGCCCTCCAGATCCTCGCGGCGCTGGCGGCCTACACCTACGGGGTGCGGATCGAGTTCGTCTCGAACCCCTGGGCGAGCGGCCTGTACTTCCTGCCGGGCATCGTCCCGGCGGCGGTGACGGTCTTCTACCTGGTCGGCATCACCAACACCATCAACCTGATCGACGGCCTGGACGGGCTGGCGGGCGGGGTCAGCCTGATCGCGGCGGGCACCATCGGGATCATCGCCCTCCAGACCAACCAGCCCATCGCGGGCCTGATGGCCCTCGCCCTGGCCGGGGCGACCATCGGCTTTCTGCGCTACAACTTCAACCCGGCCAAGATCTTCATGGGGGACGGCGGGGCGCTCTTCTTGGGCTTCACCCTCGCCTCCATCTCGATCATGGGGGTGCTCAAGCTGGTGGCGGCGGTGGCCTTCGCCCTGCCCCTCTTGATCCTGGGCGTGCCCATCCTGGACACGGCCTTCGCCATCCTGCGGCGGGCCTGGAACCGCAAGCCCATCTTCAGCCCGGACCGCGGCCACCTTCACCACCGCCTGCTGGACGCGGGGCTGACCCAGCGCCGCGCGGTGCTCGTCATCTACGGCATCTGCCTGACGCTCGCGGGCACCGCCCTCTGGCTCGCCGGGGTGCAGGGCGGCTACCCGGTGCTGCTGGCAGGCGCCTGTTTCCTGGCGTACGGCATCTTCCGTCTCTACCGCGCTTCGCGCCTCACGGCCACCAAGGAATCCAAAGGTGAGTAAACCCACTGTTCTCTGCGTCTTCGGCACCCGCCCCGAGGCCATCAAGATGGCGCCGGTGGTCCTTGCGATCGCTGCTTGCCACGACCTCGACCTCAAGGTCTGCGTCACCGCCCAGCACCGCCAGATGCTCGACCAGGTGCTCGACCTGTTCGGCATCGTCCCGGACGCCGACCTGGACCTGATGCAGCCGGGCCAGACCCTGCCGGATCTGACGGGCCGGGTCCTCACCCAGCTCACCCCGGTCCTCAAGGACCTGAAGCCCCGGCTGGTGCTGGTCCACGGCGACACCACCACCACCATGGCAAGCAGCCTGGCCGCCTTCTACGAGCGGATCCCGGTGGGCCACGTGGAGGCGGGCCTGCGCACCGACGACCTCTACAACCCCTTCCCCGAGGAGATGAACCGGCGCGTGGCCAGCCAGCTCACGCGCCTGCACTTCGCCCCGACCTCGACCGCGGTCGCGAACTTGCGGCACGACGGGATCGCCCCCGAGGGGATCTTCCTGACGGGCAACACCGTCATCGACGCCCTGCTCGAGACCGCGCTCAAGATCGAGGCCGCCCCCGCGCCTCGCCGGACGATCCTCGTGACGGCCCACCGCCGCGAGAACTGGGGCGAGCCCCTGCGGGACATCTGCTGGGCGGTGCGGGATCTCGTCGCGCGCAACCCCGACATCGACGTGGTCTTCCCCGCACACCTGAACCCCATCGTCCAGGACACCGTCCGCGAGATCCTGGGCACGCTCGAGCGGGTGCGGATCATCGACCCGCTCGACTACGCCCCCTTCGTGAAGGCCATGAAGGAAGCGACCCTCATCCTGACCGACTCGGGCGGGGTGCAGGAGGAGGGCCCGAGCCTCGGCAAGCCGGTGCTCGTCATGCGCACCACCACCGAGCGCCCCGAGGCGGTCGAGGCCGGCACCGTGCGGCTGGTGGGCGTCAAGCGCGAGGACATCTTCCGCAACGCCCAGGAGCTGCTCGACGACGCGAGCGCCTACGCCCGGATGGCGAACGCGGTGAACCCCTACGGCGACGGCCGGGCGGCCGCGCGCATCGTGGAGGCGATCCGCTACTTCCTCGGTCTGAGAAGCGATCGCCCGACCGACGAGTTTCACCCGGAGGCGCCGGCCCGGGCCTGAGACGCGCTTCGAGCGGGAGGCATTGCCTCCCGCTTTTTTTGCGGCCCCGACATGTGACAAAGCGCACGGCCTAACGTAATCAGGGCTTGTTATGTTAGGGGCAAGCCAGGTTATGTAACGCCTGGGGTCGTGTTACGTTTCGTTAACCCGCCTGGCAAGCGAGCTTTCGATCTTGTTCCGAGTCCTCCTCGGTTGTTATAATTGCATGCCACCGTCGCAGCGACCTGGACATGTTGACATCGTGCACGCATCCCGCTCGAGGGAGAAGGAGGTTCCCGTTGGCGCCCAAGGAAGTTCCCGTGACATCCTCGACGAACGCCGTCGCTTTCCTCCAGCGGGTCTCGATCTTCAAGGGGGTCTCCGCCGAGAGCCTGGCGCGCGTCGCCTCGATCACCGGCGAGAAGAGCTACTCCAAGAAGAGCATCATCTTCCACGAGGGCGACGAGGGGGACACCCTCTACATCCTCAAGGCGGGCCGGGTGAAGATCTCCAAGATCACCGAGGACGGCCGCGAGAAGACCCTCACCATCATGCAGCCCGGTGACTTCTTCGGCGAGATGGCGATCTTCGACAACCTGCCCCGCTCGGCGACCGCCGAGGTCATCGACGACGCGGCCACGGTCCACACCGTCGCCAAGCGCGATTTCGAGCGGATCCTGGTCGAGAACCCCTCCATCGCCATGCAGATCATGGGCGATCTCACCCGCCGCATCCGCCAGGTCAACCAGCAGGTCGAGGACCTTGCCTTCAAGGACGTGCACGAGCGCGTCGCGAGCACCCTCAACCTGCTCTCCAAGAGCGAGGGCCGCGTCATCGGCAGCAAGGTCCTCATCAACCTCAAGATGACCCACCAGGACCTGGCCAACATGGTCGGCTCCAGCCGCGAGACCGTCACCCGCGCGCTGAACCGCCTCCAGGACGACGGGGTCATCTCGATCGCGCACCAGCAGATCACCATCAACCAGCCCAACGCCCTGGTCCGCTGGCGCTAGCCGCGGCCCTTACCCGTTTTCGATCGCTCGGTCGAGGCTCCGCCTCGCCGGGCGATTCTGCTATGAATGCCTGGATCCGAGGGCTCGCGAGGAGGCCGAGGGAGGTGAGGTGAGGACGATCCGGGTGGGGCTGGTGCCGGGCGACGGCATCGGGCCGGAGGTGATGGAGGCCGCCCTTCGCGTGCTCGTGGCGGCAGGCGATCGCTTCGGCTTCGGGCTCGAGTTGCGCAGAGGCCTGATCGGCGATGCCGCCCTCGCAGCCGGAGAGCCTGCCCTTCCCATCAAGACGGTTCACCTGTGCGAAGAGGTCGACGGGGTGCTGCTCGGGCCGGTCGGGGGCGCCCACTGGAGCCACATCACCTATCTCTCCGAGCCCAAGCTCGCCATGCAAAGCCTCCACGGCTGGCTCGGCGCCTACGCCAACCTGCGCCCCTTCCGCGTCGAGGATTGCCTGATCGGGATCTCGCCCTTTCGCCCCTCGGTCGTCCGGGGCGTGGACCTCATGGTCGTGCGGGACGTCTCGGCGGGGCTCTACTTCGGGCGCCCGCGCGGCATCGAGCAGCGCGATGGCCGGCGCCTCGCGGTGAATACCCTCGCCTACGCCGAGGGCGAGATCGAGCGGGTCGCCCGGGCCGCCTTCGACGCGGCCAGGCATCGGCGGGGCGAACTGGTGCTCGCGGGGCTCGGAAAGGTGCTGGAAACGGGCCTGCTCTGGCAGGAGGTGACGGCCGCGGTGGCCGCCGACTACCCGCAGGTGCGCTTTTCCCTCATGGATCTGGACCAGTGCGTCCTGGAGCTCTCCTTGGCGCCGCGCCGGTTCGACGTCATCCTGGCCGAGATAGTGGCCGGCGAGCACCTCAGCGCCCAGGCGGCGGGCCTCTCGGGATCCCTGGGCCTCCACCCCTCCGCCGTGCTGTGCAGAAAGAGCCCCGGGCTCTTCTCGCCCGGGCACGGCTCGGCCCCCATCCTCGAGGGGACGGGGCGGGCGAACCCGACGGCGGCGATCCTCGCCGGAGCGCTCATGCTCGAGATGGTGCTCGGCCTGGGCGAGGCGGCAGCCGGGATCCGGCGGGCGCTGAGCGATGCCGTCGAGGGCGGCGCGAGGACCTTCGACGTCTGCCCGCCCGACTGCGAGCCCCTCTCGACCGGCGCTTTCACCGAGCGCGTGATCGCGGCTCTCGGCCCATGAGCGCGCGGGCTTTTCCGGTGGTATGATCGCTTGCCGCTGGAGGTTCGCGATGAGAAAGAGCTTGCTCTCGCTTCTTGCCCTCGGGATGGGGGCGCTCTGCCCGGGGGCCGTTGCGTCCCCCTTGCCCCATCCGATCGCCCTGCCAAGGGGCTTTGCGATCGCCCCCTACGCCGAGGGCCTTCCCGGGGTGCGCTTCATGGCCCTCTCGCCCGCGGGGGATCTGACCGTCACCCGGCCGAACCGAGGCGAGGTCCTCCTCCTGAGCGATCGGGACCGGGATGGCCGCGCCGAGCGCGTCCGGATCTTCGCCTCGGGCCTCGACCGCCCCCACGGCCTCGCCTGGCGTGACGGGGCGCTCTACGTCGCCGAGACGGCGGCCATCGTGAGGCTCGAGGACACCGACGGCGACGGCAAGGCCGACCGCAAGCAGGTCCTGACCCGCGACCTGCCCGAGGGCGGCATGCACTGGACCCGGACCCTCGGGTTCGGCCCGGACGGGGGCCTTTACGTCTCGGCCGGCTCCGACTGCAACGCCTGCGTCGAGAAGGACGAACGCCGCGCGACGATCATGCGCTTCGAGCCGGACGGCAGCAAGCGCCGGATTTTCGCCCGGGGCCTGCGCAACGCGGTCGGCTTCGTCTGGCACCCTTCGACCGGGGCCCTGTGGGCGACCGACAACGGGCGCGACTGGCTCGGCGACGACCAGCCGCCCGACGAGCTGAACATGGTGAAGGAAGGGGCCCACTACGGCTGGCCCCGCTGCTGGGGCGATCGCAGGCCCGATCCGGACCTGGGGGATGCGGCCTTCTGCGCCGGGACCGTGCCGCCCGCGCTCGCCTTCCAGGCCCACTCGGCCCCCTTGGGCCTCGCCTTCTACACGGGCAAGCAGTTCCCCGCCGACTACCACGGCGACGCCTTCGTGGCCTTCCACGGCTCGTGGAACCGGGAGATCCCGACCGGCTACAAGGTGGTGCGGGTCCGCTTCAAGGGCGCAAGGCCCGTCGCCTACGAGGACTTCGTCACCGGCTGGCTGCGCGATCGCAAGGCCTGGGGGCGCCCGGTGGACGTGCTGGTCGCCCGCGACGGTGCGCTCCTGGTAAGCGACGACGCCGGCGGGCGCATCTACCGCATCACCTACCCTCGCTCGGCGCGCTGACGAGAATCTCTCTGTTTGGCACGATGATCTCGCGCCCGCCGTTGGCGAGCATGGGCCCGCATACGGGTCGATACCGAGCGGAGGATTCATGCGATTGATGCGAGAAGCCGTGTTTGCCCTGGCGTGCGCCGGGGTCATGACCGTGGGGGTGGCCGCCGCGGGAGCCGCGTCCCCGACGGCAGGCGCCGTGCTGCGCAACGCGCAAGGGGCCGAGGTCGGCACGGCCACCCTCACCGAGGTCCAGGGCGGGGTCCGCATCGTCCTGAAGGCGCAGGGCCTGCCGCCCGGGGTCCACGCCATGCACCTCCATGCGGCGTGCAAGTGCGAGGGGCCCGAGTTCACCTCGGCCGGCCCCCACTTCAACCCGGACGCCAAGAAGCACGGCCGCAAGAATCCGGCGGGGCCCCATGCCGGCGATCTTCCGAACATCCAGGTGGGCCAGGACGGCGCGGTCACGGTGGACGTGGTGGCGAGCGGGGTGAACCTCGGCGAGGGCAGCCACTCGCTGCTCTCCGGCGCGGGGACCTCGCTGGTCATCCACGCCAAGCCGGACGACGAGGTGAGCGACCCGGCAGGCAACGCGGGGACTCGCATCGTGTGCGGGCCCATCACCAGGTGATGTGATGGAGGAATCGAAGCGAGTCCGAGCGGGTATTAAAATATGAGGCGTAAGCCGCTTATCGCATGTTATGCAGGAGTGACCATGTCGAACTGGAATACCGAATCGTTGACGCAGGCCATCGAGCAGTTCAAGCAGCGTGCCGCTCGTGACGGGGAGTTCCGGGCGCTCGCCCTGAAGGACCCGGGGCTCGCCGTCAAGGAGCTGACCGGCGTGGAGGTGCCCGAGGGCTTCACGATCGACGTCCTGGAGGCGAAGGACGCCGACCTGACGATCGTCCTGCCGCCCCTCAAGGCCGACGCCGACGAGCTGGACGAGTCCGAGCTCGAGCTGGTGACGGGCGGGACCAGTTTCTCGTCCTTCATCCTCTACGGGCCCAACGACGTCCCCCCCAAGAAAAAGAAGTAGCCTTCAAGTTCATCCGGCCGGGCGACCGAGACGTCGACGTCTCGGTCGCCCGG